>JAGXLK010000656.1 GCA_018334735.1 Planctomycetota bacterium
GGAAGGGAGATTGACCCTCACAAAACAGTCTGGAAGGGCTCGTGTCTGGAAGTCTTTGCCTCAATGCCCGGCACATCCCGGATTGGACAGGTTTTCCTGGCCCCCGCCGCCGGCGAAACCCCCGCCAGAGCCTACCGCGCAGGAAAAAAAATTGCGCCGGAACCGTCGATCAAACTGACAACTCAGCCAGAGGAAGGCGGTTATGATATGCAGGCCCTGATCCCCTTCTCTGTCCTAAAACTCGATCCCTCCAAGGGCAAAATTATGCTTGAATTTCAGGTCACTTCGGTCGGCGGCCCCGGTGGTAAACTGACAAGAGGTACGCTTTTTGACAGCATCCATGCTTACGAAAACAACCAGCGTTACGGCCTGTTCATTCTCAATCCGGAGGCCGAATAATGTATCGATTACTTATTGTTTCATTATTTTGTTCCGTCCTGCTGGTCGGCGAGGCCGCCGCGGATATGACACTGGTGGATAAAAATACGGCGCCCTGTTCCGTGTTCATTCCCGACGGGTGCAGCAAAATAGAGCGGCTTGCCGGTAGAGAACTGGCCGGGTATCTGAGCAAAATCTCCGGTCGAAAGTTTGAACTGAAGGCCGTCGCAAAACCACCGACCGGCCGCGCTATTCTTGTGGGGAATTTTGATCGCTCATACGCAAAGGGGCTTGGGTTTGACGGCTATGCCCTCCGCACCGAGAAAGACCGGCTCATTATCTGCGGCGTCCATTCGATGGGAACAATTTACGGCGTATATGGATTTCTGGAAGATATACTCGACTGCCGCTGGTGGTCCCACAACGAGGAGTTCGTGCCGAAAAAAGAAACGATCCATGTCCCTGAACTCGATGTGCGATGCGATCCCCCCTTCACAATGCACCATCTCTACAATCGGGAGGCTCAAAACAGGCGCAATAATTTCCGCTATAAATCACGAAGCACAGGGGCGGAATATTTCACCAGCGGGCACAGCCTCTATCCTCTCCTGAAAGATTACGCCGAAGAACATCCCGAGATATATCCCATGAATAAAAAAGGCGAGCGCAAAGCCAACAATCTTCATTTTTGCTACCTCGCCCCCGGCATCGTCGAAGCCCTGGCCGATGCTCTCACCAAACACGTGGAGAGACGTAAAGGCGAAGTAACCCATGCGATCTATTTTGCCGGCATGGGTGACTGGTACGGGGGAATGTGCCAGTGCGAGAAATGCAAAAAAGTCTATAAAGAAGAAACCTGGACCGATCCTGACGGTAGAAAGAAACCGGGATATACGGCGACACTTCTGCGCATGATGAACCGTACCGGTGAAATTCTGGAGGGAAAATATCCCGGGATCCGGGTCGGCACGTTTGCCTACATGAGCCTGGGGGCGCCTCCGGCGAAAACACGACCTGCTGAAAACGTAACAATACGAGTCCCGCGCCTCCGCCACTGCAGCGTTCATCCGGCCCGAACCTGCCCAAGAAACCGCAGTTATCTGCGCAATCTCGAGCGTTGGTGCGAGATAACACCGGCCGGAGTGTACGTCTGGGAATATGGCGCAAACTTCAAAAACTTCATATTTCCCTGGCCCTGTATCCACTCGATTGCCGATAACATTCGTCTCTACAACCAGATGGGTATCCGGGGCGTAATGGTCCAGGGCAACTACGTGACGACCGGCAGCGACCTGGTCGTTCTTAAAAATTACGTGTGGCGCCGACTTATGTGGAATCCAGAGCTAAAAACCGATGAGTTAATCCGCGAATTTTGTGACGGCTATTATGGCCCCGCAGGGGATGAAATGTATGACTACGTCCAATCGTTGGAAGACTCCGTGCGGGAGCCCAAGATGGTCCATGCCAACGAATTTGCAAAACCCGGTTATCTCAGCGAAGAGGCCCGGCAGAAACTGAGCAATCTCCGAACAGAAGCGATAAAGGCATCCGGCGGCAAATCCCCCTACGAACGACGTGTCCGGGAAGGTACCGTCGGTATCGAGGCATTGCTCCTTTTTAACCCCGGTCCTCTTCAGGAAAAGGACGGCAAACTTGTCGGCGAAAACATCGGTGAACATACCTATCCCCGCGCTCGTGATGTGGTTTCCCACGTTCGCAACTCCGGATTCAATGAATGGACGAATGGAAAATCCAATTGGACGGGATTTCTTCTCTCACACGGCGGTCCCCTGCATAAACTCGCTTCAGGTGAAACGAAAGTGAAAATCGCCCCGCTGCTCCAGGGGCAGGTACGGCAGATAATTTACCGGGGCAAATCGTTGCTGGTCCCCGGTTCCGATCCAGAAAAACGATGGCATCCCGCCAGTGGGGGAAGTATAGCTGATATCGGAAACGTCCTCTGGAGCACAGCCGAAAAGGCCGGTCCCAGAACTCTGACCCTGCACGACGCTTTCCACATACCGGGTTGGCGTTTCAGCAGCAAAGCAACGGTCCAAAAAAGAATAGAACTCGGCCAAAAAGGTCAAATCATCCGTGTGTTGATTCAGAAAATTCGGGGGAAGCCTGCCGCGGTCAGTATCTCCACCACCTATCGGCTCGCCGGCAAAAAACCGTCAAATATTTGGTTTAAACGCGCCGAAACCGACTGGAGGAGTTTATCATTGAAAGGAGGACAGGCCCAGGCAGGAGTAGACCAGGTGCAGGCGCTCAAAATTGAACTCCCTCAACAGAACTGTGCCGTGGTTGACACCTATTTGTCCCCACCGGGCAAGGTGGCACGCATCGTACACGACAGGGAAAAAGGCACGCTTACAACCGTCGTCGCAACGGATCCCATCGGAAAATGGACGGGTGAAAAGCAATCGCTCACCGATATGGAGATGCTGATGCAACTGGAAGAACCGGCGAGATCCCCCACATCCAAAAACAAACCGCCCCTCCTGCGGAAACTGGAAATTATCCCTCTTTCCTCCGAATAAACGCCTCAGTAG
>JAGXLK010000657.1 GCA_018334735.1 Planctomycetota bacterium
AGGGTAATCATCCCCCTCCGAAACATCCAGCGAACCTGCTGTCGCGTTGCGCTCCCCCTTCATCAATCGATAATCATACGTCCCTCCTTTTTCAAGCTCGGCCATAAAGGAGATTCGAGCCCGGGCAATGGACCCGTCATCGTGAGTCTCCACCGCCCATAGCTGAAAAGGTTTCTCCCGGCCACCATCTCCAACCAGACGCATGTTATCGGCGCGGGCGACCCCGGCGTCGAACTCCACACGGTAGGTCACCATGGTCTCGGGCCACTCAAGTTTCAGCACCTCCTTTTCCTGAAAACGGGCAAGCAAATCTGCATCTCCATCAGCATTCTTCGCTGCCCCCCACAGCGAGTTCGCCAAAAGGAGGGATACAAACACACAGAAGACAGAGAACATTTGCAGCGATTGGCGCGGAGTCGACATCAAGTAAATCCTCCTGCTGAGTCAACGGGATTACAAAAAGTTTCAAGCTGCCTGAGTTTTTCTACCGAGATCCTCAACGCATACAGGGAACGACCCGATCTAACGGGTTTTGGCGACCGGGCCGGTGAGAGCTTGAAAAATCAGACGCAAAGTAAAATCACGGCGGAAGGGTGTAAAAATAGTCGAACCAATGTCCGTCCAGTTGTGAAATCTCTTCCGCGGGGGTCCATTCTCCGTGGCCATCGAGGAAAATTTCGTTGCTCCCGGCGATGTAACTGTGATAAACCATGGGATCCGAGATAATCTTATCGTTCCACCCCATCCACCCCGGCCCGTCCTTCGGATGGCAAAGGCGGGTATTCCCCGCGGAGTACCAGAGACAAAGGTCACTCACGAGAACCATCCGGGTTGGGAATGGGACGTCGTTTGCGGAGGAAGTATACTGAGTAATCTCATAGAACCCTTTGACATCTCCCCGCCGTTGTTCCTCGTATTCATCGTGCAACACACGGTTGCTACCGTACCAATATCGCCCCTGCTCTCCGCACCACAGCACAGTACCGTGAGTAGCCCAATCGTCGGGCTCGGGCCACCCTTGACTGGGCCCTCCTGTCGCGACGCTCGGGCAGACCAGAAGATCATTGTGGGCGCCGTATCTTTCTACGAGCGGGTCCCAGGACCGCCCAACGATGTGCGAAACTGCACCGTACCAGCTGCTGTACATGGTCGGGAATTTGCCGTCAGCATCCAGAGTATAGACTTGCAAAGCCGTCGATATCTGTCTTTTTCTGGAAAGACAGTTTATTCGGTGTGCTGCTTTTCTTGCTCTTTCCAATGATGGCATCAGCATCGCGGCCAGGATGGCGATAATCGCGATGACAACCAGCAGCTCTATCAACGTAAACCCTTTTTTGCATTCCATTTTCCGCCTCCTGTCTCTGAGACCAGCCAATAGATACACCGAAGTACGCGCCACGCCACTCACTGACACCGATTCCCGTTATAGACGGTCCACGATAGGTCCAGAGCGTTCTGGCAAAAATCCTCGTCGCATCGATTGGCCGTGGCTCCCTGATGAACGACGTATGGACTGTCCATCAGAAACGATGCGTTATCGGGGCACCACATAAAACGATTCGGTTTGAAATTCCAGCAGTTCTCCCCCGGAACCCACTCGACATGGTTGTCGTAAAAGAGCGCGTTCATCCCGCTCGGATCACTCCAGCTATCGTGGTTGCTGTATTTGAACTTGTTCCAGTTGATCCAGTTGCCGCCATCGTAACCGTCGCGTTTGGAACTCGATTCGTAAGGAGCGTACCAATCCCCCGTCACCAGAAAGTTTGTGGCTCCGGTGACCAGCGTATCGCGCACGTGCCAGGGCTCGTGTTGCCAGTTGTGGCCGCTCGGATCCAGATTGCCCCAGTCACCGCCGCCAAAATAATAATAAGTGCCGCAGTAGTTCTCACTATGTTTCAAATTGTCGAGACTTCCGGGATGACCGGACGGGCTGTAGTCGGGATGGCGCTTCCAGTAGGAGGCGGGGCATATTCGGAGTTCTGGATCGAGGTAGCCCTGTGTCATCAGCTCGTCATACTGACCGCCGACAGCGTCCCTATCCATCGAATAATGCCACGTCCAGACATCCCCTCTCGCCTTATCGGGGATGTATCCGTTGTGGCCGTTGGCATACATCTGCAACGCAAGACCGTGCTGGCGGAGAATGTTTGTGCAGGAAACGCGTGTTGCCTGAGCACGGGCACTCTCCAGCGCCGGCATCAGCATAGCCGCCAGGATTGCAATGATCGCGATGACAACCAGCAGCTCAATCAACGTAAACCCACCCGCCGGCGCCGTCACCTCGCCGACTTCCTCGGACTGCTCGGGGACCTCCGGCGGTTGAAAACGAAAGACCTCGTCTCGACCGCCACCCGGGGACGGCTCATTGCTCGTCCGCTCAATCGCTTCTTCAACGACCACACCCCAGTCGAGCTCGATTCGGGGACAGGCCGAGGGCAAATACAGACTGGAGCCTTTATTCACCATGACCGCGACACGGGACGGATCAAGCGCCGGCTCGGGATCTGTCTGCGCTTCCTCAATCGCACCGTAGGCCGTCATGTCATCCATAATAACCATTCCGTCGGGGGCCGGATCCGCAGCAAAAACCTCGCGGTAGAGCCGACGTCCCCCCTCGATCGAACTGCCCCACCCCGGCCGAACCCAGTCGGGACTGACCTCCATCTGGAAAGAACGGCACGAACGGAAAAACGTCTCCCGCACGTCGGCAGATCCCCCCGCGCTCTGCTGAACAATTCCGATCTTCTGACAGCCCTCCCGCCAGAGCCACCTGACCGCGTCCTCCACGGCCTCACACGCTCTCTTGTGGCCGGGTTCGATCTGAACGACCGGGATCTGCACACCCGGCAGCTGTTCGCGAACGATCTCGGCGTAAACCGCACCCACCAGCAAAGCATCGATACTTTCGTTCAATAGATCGTCGACAAGC
>JAGXLK010000033.1 GCA_018334735.1 Planctomycetota bacterium
GGAGTCTCGCCAACCCCGGTATACTGCGGAAAGAGCAAACAGGTGAGAAAACAATGTACTATTCCCGGATTTGCGGCAGGCTGCATTCGGGGAGTGGCAACAATATTGAACAAATTTGCACTTGCGAATCCCCGAAACGGTCCACAGTACAGGTCCCTTGCTATTTGCAGTGCTTGAACAAACGAGGAAGACCATTATAATATATATAGTTTTCGAAATAAGGTTTTGAAGGCCCAGAACGCCGGGATCCAATGGTGCGGTGAAAGGGAAAACGTGTTCGAAGAGCCGAATCCTTCCCATGATAGAATACAGATAGGGATCTTTGGCAAACATCCCGCTTGGGGCGATTTCTTCAGTTTCGGCCTGGAATCCGATATTCTCGCGCGGGTTCGCAGTGATTCCCTCGTTCAGGCGATGAGTGAAAGTGTTCTATCGGACGTATGGGACAGCGAAGATGAAAATGTGGTGCAGGACATGTCGGATCGATTTTTCATCTGGGATAGGCCGGCGGAGACAGTGGTGGGACTGGGTTGGCCATCAGAGGATTCTGAGGGGCGGCCGTTCCCTCTCTTTGTCTGCGTTGAGATTTTCGGGCAGGATCGTATGTTTACCGTGCCTATTCTCCAGCCTCACCTGCTGAAACTGAAGAAACAAATTAAGGCAGCAGAATCTATCGCTCAGGTAAAATCTGCGCGAGAGAACGTTCTCTCCGGAGTGCGGCAAGCCGTCAGGGATCGGGACATTTCGGATATGACCGCAAAACTTTTCGGCGAGTCGGAGGCGGTCCTCCATGTAGCAAAAAGTCTGGGTGAAGAAACCTCCGAAGAGCTCGAACGGGTATTTTACAAGATAGGTGAAGTAGGAGGACAATTTCTACCGGATGTTTATGGGGAAGCCGTGGAGAAAGGTATTCCTCCGGCTCCGGTTTCCCTGCGGCTTCCTCGACCGACGAAGAAGCCCTTCAATGCTGCCCGTATCTGGATTCAGTTTTTCCGATCCCAGATCGGGCAGACAGCTCCCGTACTCCTTCTGGCGCCGGTCAAAAAGCAGTGGGTCCATGCCGTTCTTGGGGAAGCTAACGAAGAAGAACTGTATTACCCGGTCTCCGCCCTGGAGGAGATTCCACTCGCCACAGAAATGACTTACGAGATGGGAGAATCTTTCCGGGCAGAAGTTAGAAAGAGAGTCCGCTCGGCTGAAAGCGAGAGGGATTTGCCGCTTTCAATCTTTGATGAAATTGATACGGAGGAACCAAAGAAGGGGCGTATTGGCGACGAAAAGCAAGTGGAAGAAAAAAAAACCGGCGGCTTGCGTCGTCTGGGTATCTGGTGTGCACTGGCGGTTCTGGTCATTGTAATAACAATAGGGGCGATATATATCCGTTCCAACTTTTTCAGCGAAGAGTCCGAGCCGGGTTCGTTTCCGGAATGGCGAAATTTGTGCGAAGCGGACTGCAATTGGTTTGGTCAGTTCAGAGAAGAAGCAGAGGCCAGACTGGAGGACTGGGACCGGGACCCCTGGCTTGCGGAGAATATAGTGGGCCGTTTGAGGTTGGCGATGGAAGCGGATACTCAGTTGCGACCAAGCCGGATTATAGACCGGCCGCAGGGCGATTCATGCAAGTGGAAGGATCGGAAGCAGATTCCGGAGAAGGCACGGGATCGTGTTTCTGAAGTGCGATGGGCCTGGGAAAGTGTGAGAGCAATCGGGGAGACTATCGAGTCGGCTTCGGAAGAATGGCCCCGGTTAAAAACGCTGTCGAATTTCAGAAGGCGATGCGAAAAGCTGGGGTTGGAAAATACTGCAGGGCGGCTTCAGACCTTATTGGAAGCGTTGAGGCCATGCCCGGAGGTAGCGGGGGCGTTGGATAATCTCCTTAATTTCCCGCTTCCTCCGAAGAATGCGCCGGTGGAAACGGCCTCTTTGCTTGAGAAGCGATATGGTTTTCTAACGGACGGGGTTTTGGTTGATCTGATTACTTTCGGAGCGCGTGCCGCAGATAAAAAAGGGCCCCGGCAACTGGTTGAGTTTTTAAAGTCAGAGAGGGATGACCTGGCCGATGTCGAGACGCGAGCCATAGCAATGAAGGAGCGCATGGCTGGATTGAAACGGGAAAGCGGGGCGGAAGTAATGGTACTCGTTGAGAAAGAGGTGGTCAAGGTTGATGAGGTCGCCAGACTGACCGAAGCGTTGAAGGAAATAGAAAGCAAACTGGGGACGATTCAGAACCGCTGGAAAGACGCTGTGAATCTGGCGGATAAAATGCCGATACCCCGGCCCGACCAGTGTTTGAAGGATGAACTCGGCCAGCCGAAAACCCTTTCGCAATTCGAGCAAAAAGTGGAAGGCTTGCTGGCGGTTTTAAACGAACTGAAGAAAAATCTGGAAGAATTGGGTAAGATTAGTAAAAAACTAAAAGAACGAAAGGAAGCTTCGGGCATCGTCGATAAGTTTGCCAATTATTTTGAGGGACAGATGAAAGCACGGCCGGAGGAGGGGTTGGAGCGTTTCAGGGACAGAATACAGGAGACGATCCATCTCGGAGAGGAATTGTTAGGCTTCCTGGAAGGTGAGTGGCGCAAGCCCGGGTTTGCTGGGGAGCTGTTCCTGAAAAGCGAAGATGTGTCTGTGGGGCCTGAGGGGCTCAATGCGTATACCATCGAAGCGTGGTTGAAGCGAAAGAATGGCTATTACTGGTTGAAGGGGTTTCCGGCTACGAGACAACAATGGGAGAAGGATCTGGGAAAAACAGGCGATATGCTGAAAAAGGTGGCAAAGAATTTCGAATCCGGCGACAAGGAACTGAAGCAAAAATACGAACAGGTAAAAGAAGAATATGAAGGCTTGAGTAAGAAAATCGCCCGTTTACCCCATGGCATTCGTGCAAACCGCAAGGATATTATGCCACTTGTGAAGCCCCTTAAAACCGAGCTTGCGAAGATGCGTGAAAAGGTTCGGGGGCTGATGTGGTTGGAGCTTCAGAGAAGAGACGAAATCGTAGAGCGAAAGCCTTATGTTAATGAACAATGGAAGAGCCGGCGAAACGCTATCCTGGAAGAGTTTAAAACCAGTAAACCGATTAAACAGGAACAGTATAAACGTGTAAAAGAGCGAATTGAAAAACTAAAAACGCGCCTGAAACATGTGGCCGATCAACTTCCTGCTCGCCGCCGCATGGAGTCAAAAGAAGACTGGCAGAAGAAGCTTGGCGGGATTTTGTTGGAATACCGGAAGAACCGCGTGGAAAGTTTTTTTAATAAGCATGTGCATTGGCAGGGGAATGTTCCGGGACCGGTTGAAAAGTATGAAGCTGAACTGATGGAGCTATCAAAAGGTTTGAAAAATGCGGCAGATTCCATCGTTATTGTTGTTGGGCTGGAGGAGAAACTTCAGGTGCCGGAGGCGAAGGGAGAAGCTGCATGGCGAAAGCAGCTGGCCAGTGCGGTCCAGCAGAGGAAACGAACCCTCGTGCAGGGATTAGTAGATTTTGTTGCGGAGAAGGTGAAACGGGGCCAGGAATTTTCACCACAACAAACCAGAGAACGTGTATCAGCGCTGGCAGATGAATTTGAGAAGTGGCAGAAGGCGTTGGGGGCAAAGCTGAAAGCGGCACCGAAGACAGGCCCACACACAGTTGAGTGGGCCAACTGGGAACAGGACCTGAGCAATTTTCCCAAACGTCTGCGCTACGTGTGGCGTGATGGGCAGGGTGAAGTAAGGCACGAACTGGCTTTCGAGCGGGTGGAGCCGAAGGAGGGGAAACCGGCCTACCTCTGTACCACGGAGGTCTCAGTGGGGTTGTTTGTGGATGCGATAGAGCAGGCCAAACAATGGGAAAACTTCCACGATCATCTACATAAAAATGATATCTGGATGGGCCCGAAGCCCTGGCGTTGGGCTGGAGAAAGCAAGAAGAAAATCCGGCCAGCTACGGGAAAGGAAAAAGAGGGGTGGCTCCCAATGGATATCGTGACGGTTCCGGCGAGCTGGAATCCCTACCCTGAGGCAGTGAAAATCGTACCCCCCGGTAAGGAGAGTCCGATCAACTACATTTCGGCGCAAGGTGCCCAGAACTTCGCCAGTTTGCTGGGATGTGATTTGCCGAAACCTTCCTGGTGGAAAGTGGCTTATGAGAGGGGAAAGACCGGGAAAAAAAACGTAGCCAGGAGATGGAATCTGCGGGATCAAACCTGTGATGAAATGAGAAAACACATCATTAGTGAACCTCCCTCTGTTCCCGAGATGCAGAAGTGCCTGCGTATATTCGAGCAAATGAGCCCGAAAAAAATATACCAATGGAATGACGGGACACTGTGGTTCGACCCGGTGGAATCCAGAGAGATTGCCCCTGTTTACCATCTTCGGGGAAACGTGGCCGAATTGGTAAAATCGGGAAGCCTATACTACGTGATTGGTGAGTCGGCGCTATCTCCCAGGTCTGGAAAACCAGAAAAGAAATATCAGGTGAAGGAAAACGCCGCCTATATGGATGTCGGATTCCGTCTCGGCTTGCCTGCTGGAGGCGATTCGGCGACGCAGCGATGAAGGGCATCGCGGGAAAGGTGAAGTGAACAGTGTCGCATTTTCGGTATCCGCCCGCCGACCATCGGAACAATTTACGCGGTTCAAAACAATCATCTGTGATGCTATCCCGCATTATTTCAAGCCCCCTCAGCGCCGGATAGGGGCGGAGGGCAAAGGCGGGTGAGCTATTTCCCGTGAGGTTACAGTTACGGCTCGGATGCCTTTTGCGACGGCGCCGGAAATGTTAGTGAGTGATCTGTGAGGCGAAAAATACCGGTAGATCAAGGGGCTGAGCACGGTGGTGGGTTCCGTTGTGCGTTGCCAGCAGGAAGCAGGGCTGCTTCCTTAAATTCCCTGAGTTTAGTTATCAGAGGGCGCCACGGTGACCAGTTTGTTGAAGCGGAGATCGATGTATTTCAAGTTTTTCAGCTGCGGATATTCGGCGAGTGTTTTCTTCAGCATGGCAATTTTCTGATCGTCGGGAGGATCTCTGTATTTCTCACTTTCCGGCAGGGTCAGGCCGTCGATCTGTTGATAGGCTTCAAGGGTTCCCCATTTTATGGGCGGACCGTTGAGGGTCTGTATGATGATGTCAGGTTTCGAATCGTATGTTCCCACGTCGGTCACGTCGATATGTTTGAGCGGCATTTGTGCTACGATTGAATTTTTGCCCAGCAGTTGTGTCAGGCGAGCCCCAACCGCCAGCGCTGTGCCATTCCATGCCCGATCCGAAGGGGGATGTTGAGTGAGGCCCTTGTGAATGATGACAGGCGGTGTGTGTTGTTTCCAGGCTTCAGGGGGGCGATAGAGACGTTTCGGCAACCAGTACCCATCCGGATCGACCAGGTAACGTTTGTCATTAATTTCGACAATTCCAGCGGGTTTTCGGAATACGAGGTTGAGACTGAGTCGGTTGGGCAAAACTCGCTGCACTCGTTTTACATCGACGACCCAGGGCGCTTCGCGCAGTTTTTGTTGGGCGCGGTAGCAGAGTTGTTTATCGAATATGGTAGATCCTTCGGTCACCGTGCGCAGTTTGTCCCGAAGTTCTTGAAGCATTTCGATTTTTCGCACGCATGGCGGCCGTGACTGAAAAGTCATGGTCGATGGGCTGAGGGCGAATTCAGGTCGTTTGTTGAGGGCACTGGCGGCCGACCGAATACCCAGACTTGTCCCCAGACCTATCAGTGTAACGATTCCGAGGGGTAGAACAATTCGGAGCAGACCGAATCGTGCGGCGTGGAGGGCTGTGTCTTTTTTGCTACTGGATGTTTTCTTTTTTGCCATTTTTATTTGTTTTTATCAAGCAGTTTGTTTTTTTCGTTTGACGTGTGTTTTCGGCTGATGCTGTGCGTCATGGAATGCCATTTCGGCAATTCGTTCGCAAAGATCGTTAAACTCATAACCCGCGTGGCTGGCGGCCATCGGCAGGAGGCTTCTTTCTGTAAATCCGGGAATTGTGTTGACTTCCAGAACGTACAGCCGGGCATCATAGCCATAAATTATGTCTGTACGGGCAAAATGCCGACATCCCAGGGCGTCCCAGGACCTTTTTGCGATATCGAGAGTTTTGCGGTAAATGCTTTCCAGTAGAGCGACAGGAAGGATATAGTGGGTGTTCTCATCCTTGTATTTAGCGTCGTAATCGAAGAACGACCGGTCGCTTCGGATCTCGATGGCCGGCAGTGGCTCCCCATCCAAAATGCCGACAGTGAGTTCGCGTCCATGGATGTGCTGTTCGAGAAGGATCGGGCCGGCCGGATCGTGGTCTGAAGCTTCGCGGCTCGCGGCGATTGCTTCTGCGAGATCTTCTTCGGACCTGACGATACTGACTCCGATGCTGGAACCTCCGGTGGTGGGTTTACAAACCAGAGGGTAGCCGATGTTGGCGGCCAGCTTTTCGGCTTCGTCTTGATCTACCGGCGGCTGCAGGACGGTGTAGTCGGGTGTTGGGACGGCATTTCGGACGAACGCGCGTTTTGAAGCGAGTTTGTCCATGCCGATCCGGCTGGCTTCCGAAGCGCTGCCGGTGTACGGGATGCCGCGTTCTTCGAGCAGGGTCTGGATGCCTCCATCTTCCCCGAATTTGCCATGGAGGGCAATGAAAGCCAAATCGGGATTGATGTTCTGGAGCCCGTTGAGTTTCCTATCCCTGACATCAAAAGGGATGACCTGGTGTCCACGTTGTTCAAGCGCTTTGGCAATAGCGCGACCGGATTTGAAGGAAACCGCTCGTTCGTTGCTGACACCGCCCATAAGAACTGCAATTTTTAGTTCTTTTTTCAATTTCATATCGTGTATGAGTTCTCCTTTATAGATTAAGCGACTTTTGAGTGACTGGGCCAATGTTTCAATTCCAATTCAAGCTCAACTCCAAAACTTTCGCGCACTGTATTTTTTACAGTTTCGATAAGTTGGATCACATCCCTGCTGCTTGCTTGTGCCATGTTGCAAATAAAATTTGCGTGAACCGGGGAGATTTCGGCTCCTCCCACGCGCGAGCCTTTCAGACCGCAAAGATCAATCAACTTTCCCGCTGAGCGTGTCGGCGGGTTCTTAAAAACACAACCTGCGCTCGGATTTCCCGTGGGGTGGCGTTTTCCTTTTTTCTGGGCGTTTTGGGCCACAGCACGCGCGATTAACTCGGGGCTCCGAGGCTCAAGTTCCAGTTCCGCTTCGGTGATAATAAAATCTCTGACGTCACAGGTTCGGTAGCCAAAATTCATTTCTGAAGGTGAGAGTTCCTGGCATTCCCCATCGGGTGTCATAGCCCAGACTCTGGAAATACGCTCGGAAATATCGGATCCCCAGGCGCCGGCATTGCCTGCGATTGCTCCTCCGAGTGTGCCGGGGATACCTGCAAGGAACTCCAGGCCCCCGAGTGAATCTTTCTGTGCGCTGCTCAGAAGTTTTCCGAGACGGACGCCCGCGCCGACTCGCAGGGTGTTTTTTCCGCTTCTTTTAATCCAGGAGAAACCCGGTGAGCACATATGCAGAACAGCGAAGGGCAGGGGACCGTCATCGATGAGAAGGTTTGAACCTCCACCGAGTACACGGAAGGAGATGGAACGGTCCTGGATAGTTTCCAGTACCTGGCGCAGTTGCTGTTCGTCCGCGGGACGTACGTAGAGACGGGGTTTCCCGCCGATGCGAAAAGTCGTATGTTTTTTAAGCGGTGGATTGTCGCTTTTTTTTGGCATATGTTCTGTTTTGGTATGACGGTTACGCGGCGACCTGACGGCGGCCTTTTTCTTCGATTCGTGGGACGATGTTCCGGGCGACTTGCCAGATATTGCCGGCGCCCATTACCAGCACGACGTCTTCTGGAACCACGTCACCCACGATGATTTCTTCAATATCTTCAAATTCCGGGACATAGTGAGCGCACATGCCTTTGTGGTTCATGAGTCTCACGAGATCCATTGCGCTTACCGAACGGCGGTCTTCTTCGGTATCGCGGGCTGCGTAGATATCTGTGATTAGCGTGACCCACGATTCGCGGAGTGCTTCGGAGAAATCGTCAAGCATCGCTCGGGTTCGGGAGTATTGATGGGGTTGGAAAATGCAGAAGACCCTTCGTTTGGGGAAACGTTGTTGGGCGGCAGCAAGACTGGCTTTTATCTCACTGGGATGATGTGCATAGTCGCTAAGAACCGCCACATTCCAGGGCTCCCCGAGAAGCTGGAGTCGGCGAGCTGCGCCTTCGAAGGTGCTCACGTGCTCACGAATATCATCGAAATCCATGCCGGCCTGATGGCAGACACCGATAGCAGCAAGCGCATTGTAGACGTTGTGACTTCCGTACAGTTTAATTGAGAAACGGCCCTGGTTTTCGCCCTTGAACATAAGATCGAAATTCGTGTGCTTTTTGGCTCGCCAGATTCTTTCCGCGCGGTAATCTGTCCCCTCCGTATCGATCGAAAAACTGAGGACACTGCAATCGGCAGAATTTCCCAGACCGTCACTGTTTTTATCGTCGGCATTGATCAATAAGAACCCATCGGGATGAACTTGCTCCGCGAAGTCAGAGAAAGCCTGTCGGATGTCCCAAAGATCGTAGTAGTAGTCGGTATGTTCGAGGTCAACGTTTGTAATCACGCCGATATGGGGTTCAAGGTAGAGAAAGGATCGTCGATACTCACACGCCTCAGCGACGAAGTAATTTCCCATGCCGTAATGCGAACCGCCCCCCAGTTGGGGCACGTCTGCACCGATGAGGTACGAAGGATCGAGCCCACCGTTCTGCATTGTATAAGCGACCATGGCAGAGGTGGTGCTTTTCCCGTGAGAGCCCGTGACGGCGATGCCGGGCTTGGCATCCATCAGTTCTCCAAGCAATTCCGGGTACTTGACGACCTCAACACCGAGTCGATGAGCTTCGACGAGCTCGGGATTGTCTTCCTCTATCGCCTGGCTGACGATGATGCGATTCGTGTTGGACTGGAAATGGGCCGTGTCCTGGTCCAGATCAATAGTGATACCTCTTCGTGTGAGGTCGTCAATCACAGGCGATGCCTGGACGTCTGAGCCCGTTATCTGAATCCCTCTTTCTGATGCATAACGAGCGAGTGCCCGCATACCTGTACCAAGAATCCCGACGAAATGCCAGTGTTCCTGGGAAAAGTCAGCTTTACCATTTTGCGACATCTGCATTTTCTCCCCTTTCATGCGGCTTTGGATACGGTAACTGTTTTTGCTGAGGTCAACGTGTGGATTTTCCTGACGGCAGTATGTGTTTCCTGTTCTTGGGATGTCACGTGGGACATCTCCGCGATCCGCCCTGCAACCCGAAAAGCGGCCAGCGGCCGAGCTATCGCACGGGCAGAGCGACTCATTTTCGCGAGAGTTTGCGGGCTATTTGTGAGCTCCGCTATTAATCCAGCCAGACTGTGTACAGTAAAGTTGCTCTGAGCCCTGACCAAAGCTGCTCCAGCGTCGCGAACGGCCCCGGCGTTCGCGTGCTGATGATTTTCGGTGGCATGAGGGTAGGGAACCAGAATCGATGGGCGACCGGTGGCAAGAAGTTCAGCAATTGTTGAGGCACCGGCACGTGCCAGCACGAAGTCCGCTGCTGCATAGGCTTCCCCAATTCGATGCATGAATGCGACAGGGCAGTAGGTGATGCCTGTCGGGGGCATTGTTCTGAGCGCATCCTCGAAATTATTGGGTCCTGTCAGATGAAGTACCTGGAGACTCCCCGACGGGATCAGATCGGAATTTGCCAGCACTTCCAGCGCTCCTGCTATCAGAAGATTGAGGGCAAATGCGCCCTGTGATCCTCCCATTACCAGCAACGTGGTAAGGTTTGGGTGGAGTCCCAGACGATGACGGGCCTTTATCGGATTGGCCTCCAAAATCTCACGTCGAATGGGATTTCCGCTCAGTAGGATCGAGCGGGCATTCAGGCGATCAGCCGTTACCTCCCATTGGACCTGAACACAATCTACGAGGGGCGCAAGAACTCGTACTACCCGTCCCGGTATAGCATTGCCCTCGAACAACATCGTTCGAATACCAAGCAGCCGGGCAAGGATAAGCGGTGCCACGCAGCTGTATCCCCCCAGCCCAACGACGACCTGAGGTCGAAAACTGCGAAATACGTCCAGCGCTTTCCCCATTGCACCGAGACCAGTCCAGGCGAAGCGCGGTTTGTTCAGCAATCCCCGCCAGCGCGCCGCCGGCATTTCTATAGTGGGGAATCCGTCGATGGCTTTACTACAAGGGTGGTTGCTATCGCGATGTGTTATCATGAACTTGCACTGCGCTTCGGGGGACATCTCTTTGATGGCTTTTGCCACAGCGGCGCCAGGCATCAAGTGCCCGCCCGTGCCGCCGCCCGCAAAGAGCACCCGCAGGTTCTCTTCCGTGCCGAAGTATTCATCAAGATTGATCAATGCTTGTTCCTTTCACTTGCGAAATTTCTTGCTGACTGTCGTGGCTGTCTGCCGTAATGCCCCGGTTAATTTTGTTTCGTAATCGGGGAGATCCTGCTGCCAGGGACGAAGTTCGAATTCTTCTGCCGTCTCCTGCGAGCGTGCAATATTGACCAGAATGCCTGATGCCCAGAGTGTTACGAATAAGGAGGAGCCTCCGGCGCTCACG
>JAGXLK010000658.1 GCA_018334735.1 Planctomycetota bacterium
CCCATCGCGATCAGCAAAATAACGGAGGGTTTGCCCACATTCTCCAGGGCGACAATTGTTGAGTGGAAGACCGACAAACAACAAATTCCGAACGGGGCTCTCTGCCGGCCGCTGGATTGAAAGCTATGCTGCTCAGGATGTAAATCCTCGGCCCATCTTATTCCGGTCTGCCTCGTTCCTGTTTGTAGGAGGGGTTCTTAGTTCTCGCCAGTAGGCCGACTGCCGGGCTGCATCACTTCAGAAAACAGGCGGCTTCCTTGCGAGAAATCAGGAACGACTATATGAGCCCCTGCGCGAATCAGGCGGCTCCGCTTTGCCGGGTCCAAACCATAGCGTCTGACTTCGTCGCTGGCGATGCCAATGGCCAGGCCTCCCCGTTTACGCGTTTCCCGAATCTCAACGGGCCCATCACCAAAAGCCGCCAAACCCGCCTGATCAGTCTGATCAATATCGGCAAGAATCCGATCAAGCACCATTTTCTTCGTCTCTGCCTGCACCGAGCCAACGGCTCCATATATCCGATTCTCAAACAGCTGCGCATAACCGAGGGCTTCGGCCTCCGCGATGACGTCGGCGTCGTCCGTACCGCTGGCGAGGTAGAGTTTCACCCCCTCGGAGTGGAGACGTTTCAGAAAGTCCGGTGCGTTCTTTACGGTTAAGTCCGAGACCTCAAGTTCGCCCCGTTGCAATTTGTCCAATCGCCGGTTCACTCGCTGCATTAGGGCCTCAATGTAAATTTCCTTGTAGCGATATTCATCGAGCACTTCTGATCCATCAACGATACCGAACTCCCGTATTAGATTCACCAAACCCCGCATCTGGAGGAGAGTTTCGATGCCGGTGGTTGCGTCAATATATTCGCGAACCCGAGAAACCACCCTGTCGTAGAGCGTTTCGTCCGCAGTTTGGTATTTTTTGCCCAGGATCGCTTTGGTCATCATTGGTTTCATGACCTCTTCCCAGCCCTGACGCAGAGTCGATATGGTACCGTCGTGATCGAAAATCGCGTGCGTTATTTTTGAGAATGTCGGGGGCGTATCGATGCATTCGATTTCCGTACCATCGATATAGCGGGCGCGACGTGGATCATTTGCGAGTTCTGGTTCGTAGATGTAATCGGGATTACTACCGATTTCTCTTATTTCCTCGGGAGAAGCCGTCCCGGTTTCAAACAATTTCTGGACAGTGACGCCTGCGACCAGGTTGCCGAATATTGCGGCTTCTTGCGGATCGGCTCCAGCTGCCAGTGATGCAGCTATGCCCGCGGTCATGCTATCGCCGGCGCCAACGGGATCCACCCCACTGACGATGTGGAGCCCAGGCACAGTGTACGGGCCGGTTTCGTCAGCCACAAGACAACCCCGCGGGCCGCGACTGACATATACCGGTTTGCCACGGTCCTGATAGAGTTGCAGCGCTGCATCGCGGGCCTCATCCAGAGCAATTAGATCTCCCGGCTGGTGCTCGGCACCGCACATTGTGGTTGCTTCGACGGCGTTAACTTTCAAAACCGCGTTCGCGTAAACCGCCGCCAGCTTGCGGGCGTCCACAATAAAAGTTTGCTCAGAATAAGCCTTCAACACTTCCCTGAGTAAGTCCTGAACCTGGCATGTGTGCACCCCGGACAGTAGCTGCTGGTTAATGATCACACCATCCAGTTCGTCCAGTTGATTGCGCAGATGCTCGATCAGCCTGGTTGCAGTCGTTTCCTGGAGACGATTATAATTGCCCAAATCGAGGCGATTCTGTTCCTCCCCGTTGCGAACCGGTTTGATATAGGTCGGAGTGTCCCACTCCTGTTCCTGCACAAGCATTCCGTCGCAACCCGCCCCATATATGTCGAGTAACCTTCGCATTTCCCGACCGAATGGGTCATCTCCGGTCACCCCCATGGCTTTCACTTCACCAACCCCAAGTGATAGGAGGTTACTGACCACATTTCCCGCTCCGCCTAAACTGTAGCGTTGTTCGCGGATGGGGCGTGTGGGCAAGCCGGTTTCGACCGATTTTTCCGCCGCAGAATCGTCCATCGTCCAGTAGACGTCGAGACAAAAATCACCAAACACAGCGATTTTGATATCAGGAAGTTTACCCAGCAGCTGCTCCAGCCGGAAAACATCAAGAGATTTTTCAGTCATTATTGCCTCCACCTCTCAGTTACAAGCCGGGCTCAATTTTAAGTCATTATGCCGAACACAACCATTGCAGAGAGATTGTCTGCGAGTGAGAGACGCATGAAAATGGCGGGATCGAATTTGAGGCAAGCAGATGTTGACCTGGATATATTTCTGTTGGTTCTACTATAAACAGCAGATGTTCAGTAGCTTTTGTTGTAATCAGGATGCAAATAGGTTCCCCAGCTTTCCACCGCATACGTGCTCCCAGCCCAATGCGTGTACCATAGGCCTCCGGGGAACGCGTAACCTTCATCCCGGATCAGATCAACATGCCCATCGGCATGAACTGAAGGTGCTCCCCCGCCATGGTTTGGATTGTAATAGAGCCCCCCCCAGCTGCTGAACAGTGATTTGGTGTAGCCTTCAGCTGATAGAATCATGCGGTTGGGGCTGCGGAGTTGTACCATCCTTGTCAGGCCTTTATCCGTTCCGGAGTTGTTCCACCCGAAAGATGCAGGTAAGACCAAAAGCCAGTCGTTTTCCCTGTAGCTGCGGATCATCCAATCGCCGGTCGTCGGCCAACTTGGACCGCTTGAACAATGGTAGGTGTTCATCGGTTGATTATCATTTTCGTCCGGGATGTAATCGTATGCCGGGCAGTATAGAATCTCGTCTTTGCTGAAACTACTGTGCCAGTCTGGTTCACAGGAGTGCACGGCCAATGGCATGCTGAGATATTTGCTGAGACTTCCGCTGGTTTTGGGGAGACCGTAGCCGTTATGGCCTGTCCCCCATGCGGTCAGGG
>JAGXLK010000659.1 GCA_018334735.1 Planctomycetota bacterium
ACGACGAGACTGTTTCGCCAACGACAAAGCGGTGAGAAGCCACCGGACTCCATTAGGCGTTGTACGGCGCCCCCGCGGTACTGCAACAGGGTCGTGGCGGGATCTCAGCAGTACCACAAGGCCACTTCGTTTGGTGCCAGTTCGTATTGAAGCTGATTGGGATTCTCGACGTCCAGGCTTTCTCCGTTCATGAGAAGAAGCTTGTTTTTTTCACGGTCCGGAGGCGTTTGGAATAGCGAAAGGTCAATGTTCAGGCATGCTTTTCCACCTTCCGTGCCGGCCGCGAGCGCCACGAGAGGCCCTGCGGAGGAATCGTAGGCGTAGGCGACGATACCCGGATCGTTTTCGCTTTGTAGACCGAGAGTATGACGAAAACGTCCACGGGCCATGCGCCCGGCGCACTGCTTGCGCAGATCGGACAGTCTGGAGATGTGTTCAGCGAGGTCGGGGCGTTTGCCAATATTCGCTTCCCCTCCGTCAATGGTGATGCAGAGCAACACCCCGGCTGCGAACGCCTGACTGGCCTCAGCTTTCCCGCTTGTTGTGTAATCGATGACGTAGCTGAGAAGAGCATGAGGGCAGGAGTAGAGGGTTCGGGCAAGGTCATCGATTCCCGAATTGGTGAAGTTCCATTCCATGTGGAGATCGATGGCGCGGGAAGCGCTGAAGATGTCGAACTGCTCGCCGATGACGTATGCATCGGGATCGCGTTTCCGCAATCGGGATCGCACGCTTTCGACAACATCGTACCAGGCCTTTGATGCGTCATCCGGGCGGTTTTCATCACCCATGTTGTTGTAGTCGAGCTGATACAGGAAAGGCTGGTCGTAGAAGATCGCCGTGTAGCCGAGGTCGATATATTTATCGAGCAACTCGTCGATGCGCTGTTGCGTTGCAGGGGACCGGGGGCTGAGCAGAATACAATTCCCGCCAAAATGTTTTGTGAATAGCGCTGAAGTCCCGACGCACCCGCACCAGTTTTCCCTTTGCTCTGAACCGTCCAGACAGAGGACCGCTTCGGATCGGTAGTTTTCGTAGAGATCCGATTTCACGTTGATGTGGCGAAAGTTTACCAGGGCTGAGGTTATTGCCCCTTCTTTTTTGGCGTTCTTGATGGCGGTTTGCAGGGCATTCTTTTCTTCCGGTGGGTAGTCGAAAAGGTCGACGTCGGGTTCGTAGATCGCGTAGTTGCCGAGAGACAGGGAATCCCAGACGCACAAATGAGGGATCCCATATTGTGTTCCCACGCGGGCATGCTCGGGGAGCGTCGAAAAATCGTTTTCGGGTGTCCCGTCAAAATTGCGCAGGAAGATATTCTGAAAGCCGATGGAGTTTCGCAAAGATTCAGGCTGTTCAAGGGAAACACCGACATTCGAGGTGAACCAGCGGTAATAGCGGTCGGCCGTTTCATGCCAATCGCCGTTCCGAACCCGGATGCCAACAGGGGGACTTTGCCAGTTTCCACCTTTTTCGATGAGCGGGTAGTGTCGCCACCAGTAGCATTCGAGGTTGCCTTTTTCATGCCCGGCGAGGTTGATGCCGGCTATGCCGCCGGTGAACGGCCGCCGCATGTAATTCGTCATGGCGAGTCCCAGATTGCCTGCATCGAAGTCCAGCCACGGGGCGTACATTGAGGGACCGGGATAATCGACGGATACCTGTTGGTACCACTGGCAATACGCCGGAGGACCGTAATGGGGCAGCTTCCCGATGTGCGATCGCCATTTTGCTCCTGCTATCAGCTCGATTGGATCGTCGTCTTCTGCGTTGTGCCAGCCGGGCAGCATTGGAAACTGAATTTCATGGATCGGTTCCTCGGCCCAGTTCTCCACCGAGAGGAAGAAAAGCAGTTCGCCATCGTCTCCCGGTTCGATGCGGACCGTCGCCGAGCACTCGGCACGTTGACCTTCGAAATTGAGCGCGGTATATCGGAATGTAACGCTATCCGGCAGTTGCTCCCACTCGATTTTATTTTGTTCGTGGGCGCGAGCGATACGAGCCCGCTGCCCGTGCCTCATCGCGATGATGCGGAAGAGACGGGCTTTTTCGGGTTGCTGAGTTACCGAACAGAGTGCGGGCCCCGATTCGGCATCTTTGATGGCAAGGATACATCCGTTGGCTTTGGAAAGTTCCAGTTTGGTCTTGCCTGTGGTTACGGTCACCAGATTCTGATTCTCGCCGACCGAAAGTGAACTCACTATTTGTTCTCCCCGGAATAATGGGTGTGATTCCCCTGGGCCAAAATGAAACCATGGAAATCGCGATATTAAAGCAATGATTCACATTGCGCAAAAGTGCGAGCGGCGGAAAATTCTTTCAAAACGTTTCTGTATTTTGTAGACTAGAGATTAGAAGAGAGGGTCTTTGCGTTGAGGACGAATTGCGGGCGAGCGAGAAGCGGCTGAAGTTTATTTCAAGGAGCGAAACGATGAAGAGGGCAAAAAGGCATGCAAAAGTCGGGTTCACGCTTATCGAATTGCTGGTTGTTATTGCAATCATCGCCATCCTGGCGGCGATGCTGATGCCGGCGTTGGAGCGAGCACGCGAGGCGGCACGGCAAGCGGTCTGTACCAGTAACATGCGACAGATTGGTTTGTATACGAACATGTACGCCAATGATAATGCGGGGAAACCGGCGCCTCCGATATACGGGACCGAGCTATACTCGGCGCTCGGAAATTATGTTTATCTTGCAGGCGTCGGGACTCAGTATCTATTTTGGGACACAAATTGGGACGGTACCGGAGACACTGTTCCTGTCAGCCTGGGGAACCTTTACGCGGCAGGGTATGCAGAGAACGGCCGTCTGCTGATTGGGTTGTCATTAATGCGGGCGTGAGTGTTGTTAAAAACAGAATATAACAAAAAGGTTCTTCAATAATGCTTTCTTATAGGGTAAACTATTAGTGAGGAGTATTCGA
>JAGXLK010000034.1 GCA_018334735.1 Planctomycetota bacterium
GGGAAATCTTCTACGTAATCCGACACCGTACCTGAACCGGAAGACAGTTTTGTGCGTGCTCCGATGAGGCCGGGCGTCTGGGGCCGATTTTTCAGAACGGTGATTCCTTTCCATTTCTTCGGACCCAGCTTTTTCACTTTTTTTCGGGGCCGGTGCAGGAGTTTCTTCGGCGTTTTTGCCCCGCCCATTCCTTTCTTCAGGGAGGGTTTCGCAAGCCAACGGATCGTATTGGCCAGAACCCCGACCCAGTCGCTCGGTTTGCCGTCCTCGCCCTTTGTCATCATCACTTCGACAGTCGGGCAATGACCGGGCGCCGTGAAAGACCACTTCGGTCGCAAAGACGTAACGGCAATGCGCCCCCCGCCAAAATCAAGGATCCCCATAAACGCCGGCCCGCTGTCGATCGGTTTTTCCGGTATCCAGGGCTGCAGGTGAGGCCCTTTGCTGTGATGCTCGGTGATGACGGTTTTGAGTGATTTCGCGCCCCTGACCACGACGTCCCATTTTTCGGAAAACTCGAATGGCATCACCGGTTCCGCCCCGGGATTGCCAAGCATCATGATAAGAACGCCCTTCACACCCTTACTGGCCGGCGGCTTCAGCCGATCCGTGAAACTGTGTCCCACGCCCATCATATCGGTGACTCTATTCGCCGGGTCCGTTTCTTTAAGAACTTCCCACCGCGGGCGCGCTCCCATATCAGTCAGCCATCGATTCATTGCGGTCCATTTTTCGGTGTGATGGTGGTTACCGCTCGGCGCCAGGATGAGCAGACCTCCTCCCCGAGCCAGGTGTTTCTGCGCCACCTGCGTTCCTTCTTGGCCGAGGAGCTTTACGGCAACAAGCACATTAAATTTGCCACTCTTCAAGCGCTCCTGAAGGTTTTCCGTTTTAGTGCAGGTATCGAACTCAATATCCCGAGCGTGGAGGGGTCGGGCGACGTATTTTTCATGGATACCTCCGTATATTAGAGCTGCTGGATTTTTTTCAGCGGCCCGAGGTGCGGTCGCAGCGAGGGCAAAAATCAGCAGCAAAGACAGGTAAAAGTGAACTTTCATAAATCGACTCCTATCTTCGAAAAGCAATCAAAAATATGGATCTGGGTCCGAGAGACTGTCCATTCTGACTGAGTTTCTCTGAGTCGAGATTATACGTTCATTCCGCGTACATTGTTCTGTACCGGCTCATCGCCCTGATGAGCGCCTCAATATTCTCGATGGGGGTCGGCGGATAAATTCCGCACACCATCATGAGTCCACCCTGACGAGACCCCAGCTTTTTGATATATCGTTTGATGTGATTATCGATCTCCTGCGGACTTGCCCACGGGATGATTTTCTGGCGGTCAATGTCAAGATCGATGCAAATTTTGCCTTTAAGCTTTCCCTTGAGCACATCAAGGCCGTGGATCAAATCCTGGGGGTTAAGAATCGTCACTCCTGCTTCGATCAAATCCTCCATAATGTCGGTGATGTAACCATCGGAATGGAGGTGAACGTGAGCGCCCGCATTACGGCATGTCTGAAACAGCTTTGTGTATGCCGGCCCGATATAACGACGCCATTGCTCGGGCGAAACTGTCAGCCGCTCCTGCATCCCCAGGTCGTCACCGAACTGCATCAGATCGACACCGAGTGACAGGTAGCGTTTGACAATTTTCATGTTGAATTCCACCACCATATCGATCAGCTTCAGAAGCCTGGGATCTCCGGTGGCAATATCCATCATGAGGTTTTCAAAGCCCCGCAGATAATAAAGACGCTGGAAAAGAAACCCGTGACTGACTCCGCCTGCAGTAATTTGCCCCTGTTCTTTGGCCTCTTTAATCTTCTTGCGTTCGCTGTCCCAATCCTTATCCCCAAAGTCGGTCTTATACTCCGGATCCGGCGGTTCGAAACCGTTAAAATCATCCCAATCTTCCAGAGGGTGTTCGGTCACCTGTCCGACGATACCGGCCTGGGCATTGTCCCATCGACAACCCCAGCTATCGATCGTGGTCTCGATGCTGTGGCGGTCGTCGAAATTTTCCCACTTTCCCCTGGGCGATGAGCCCCCAAACACATCGGGGTATTTGTCAACAACTTTCTGAAGTTCCTCTTTGTGCTGATTCCACGTTGCACCTGACAGAACCGGTCGACACGGGATAGGGCCCGGCCCTTTCATTTCAACAACTCTAAACCAGTCTTCACGCTCCATTTTTCGGCCTTTCAAGCAGGGAACTAAGATCTCAGTCCGACATTACTTCTTCGACCTCCCATGTTCCATCTTCTTCTATTATGTGTTTAATGCCGATGGGCGAATTATCCGTCAGCTCGGCAAAAATTATCACTTTCCCCTCTTTCTGCTCTAACCTGGTCCACCTGTAGTCTTCCAACCAATGAGGGGATTCGCGCACTTTCTGGTAAGGGTCACGGTATTCTTCCCAGCGTCCGTACCAGCGCGGCTGATCCCCCGCATAAACGTCCCAGGGGAAGAGCGGAACCATTTCAAGCGCGTAACAGACGGCGATCGCCCTGCGAATTCGTGCCACGAATTGGTCGCTGTGATATTCACGGGCCGGCACATCGGGAAACATTGAAACGACCTGGGGAAGGTTTTTCTCGCGACTCAGCGCTGCCATGCGATAGAGATTTTGAGGAGAGAAATTCCGCGTCTCGCCGTGCAAATAGTCGACCAGACCTTTGATAAGATCAATCCGATCGAAATTCACAGTCGCGTTGACAGACAGGGTCGGTTCTTCCCCCAAATGACGGGCCATCGTCTGACGCAGGCGCCGGAGGTAGTCGTAGACAGATTGTTCGGCAAACCGTTTGAAATCATCCCAAAGGGGCACCTCGCCTTGCTCAGCCATCGCAAACAGCTGTTTCCGGCTTCGGATGCCCCGACCAACAAGATATTCACGATAGTTTATATCGAGTCCGAGGTAGCGTCCGAATTCCCGCATGCAATGGCTGCAGAAACATGCCGTCGGTGTGTAAGGGGTTTGTGGCCAACGAAACATCTGCGCGTTACCGTACCAGTCGTCAAACTGAAATGTGTCAGTTACTCCGTCGGATATCAGTTCTTCTGAGCGCCGACATCGGTTTTCTAAATCCGTGGGATTGTTCATGCAGATGTATGGTTTTCGATCCCCCGGCGATCCGAATTCCCGCATCCAGGGGGCTATACAGGGCTGCCCATCAAAATCCAATGCATGTCCCGGCGGCGAAATGGTATTAAGTGAAGAAACAAAGACCCCGGAGCGCTTTTTCATAAAATCAATTTTGTCCCGATCACGGACATACGACCACTCGATTCGGGTGGGAGAGACTTTTTTGATGATGCCACGCGCCGCAGCCCACGATTTTGGGTCCGAATCGGGAACGTTAGAGCGAACACTCCGAATGCTGAGGCAGATATCAGTTGGTTTTGGCACTGGCATCTTCAGACCTCCTTTGAGCAGTTTGAAATGATTATAGGAAATCTCTCCCATAACTCAACTGTGCCTTGCTTCCGGGAAGCCCGTAAAAAAACGGACGTAAGGGACCAAAGCGACTGAAAGGACAAGGGGTTCGCGCTTTCCGTCCAAACAACCCCGGCGGATTTGTAAGCGCGAGCGGACTGGACTTCAGCCGGAGGCTGGAGTTCAGCACGCGGTGCACAAACCTGCAGGTCTCGGAGCAAAATAGCAAAACAACCAACGGCAGCTCCGCCTCGGCGATGCGGACCTACAGTTCTTTAGCATTTTCCCGGATAGCAACAGTTCACCGCCCCGGAACATTTCCCAGAACCCACCGGGCCCTCACGTATCCGGGATGCCGCATACATGCAGGGCGTGATCGCCGAGCGCGCCCTGCCGTCTCATGCCCTGAAAGGGCAGTATATAATAGCCCGGGGTGCAGACGGCTGAAAGCCCTCGGAGCCCTGGGGTACAGGTGTGCATTGGGAAAAAAGTGGGCTGAAGGCCCGCCACAAAACGACGGAAGACAAACGGCAAAGCGGTGGCCCCTGTGGGGGGATTCGTTGGGGGCAGACGTGGCTGCCATTTTGAAATATCATTGGATTGGCATCCCGCTTCCAGGTAGTCCACCACAAAACGACGAAAGACAACGGCACAGCGGCGCCCCCTGTGGGGGATTCGTTGGGCAGAGGTGCCTGCCATTTTTAAATATCACTGGCATTGGTATACCCCTTTCCAGGTAGTCCACCGCGACTCGCGGTCGCCGCACTCCGTAGCCGGATGTGCCGGCGGGGTTCATGCACAAACCGGTGCTGATACGATTGTCCGCCACGCCAAATATTCCGTTCCGTAACAAACGACAACGACTCCGGGTCTGACGACCCGGTCCACACGCTGGAGAGCCTGTGCTACATGCGTCTGTCAGCCGAACCGCCACACCTCCGTTGCCCCCACCAGCACAGGGCGGCCGAGGCCAGAACTTTTTCTGCCGCCTATATAGCCTTTTATCCCGTCCCCTGGTGGCCCATTTCCCGGCATTTGTCCGCCTCACGTCACGCTTCGCCCGCTGAGTGGCGGGCTCAGCTGGACTGGAGCCTGCAGGATACGCGGGCGAAAAGCGGGGTTGCAAGCCTACAGAATCATTGACACCAAAAGATGAGGTTTATATTACGACAACCTTGCAACCCTCTTTCCCCACGTTTATCATGGACATGTGGCGGGTCGCGGAACGGGCAACCCATTTTTACCGGGATTACGGAGCGCAAACGGTGAACGAAACTCCGACAAAACCGGCCAGACTGTTACTGTTAGCTGTGGCTGCAGTGGTAGCGACTTTTCTGATTGTCGGCATTCTCTGGTTAGCTCTGGGACAACCTTCCGGGCGACCGCCCAACCCCCCGGAACAGAACCGCAACCGCCCCGTCAAACAACCACCGGTTTCTGAGGCTCCCCTCGACCAGCCCGGTCCCCAGCAGGGAAAAAGGGAAACCGATCAAAAATACGACGAAAAGGCGCCCGTAGAAAAGGCCGCGGAAACTCCCCCTGCCTTCAGCGAGCGCACCGACGAGCGCCGCCGCATGGTCACTGAGCAAATCGAAAGCCGTGGGGTTACTGACAAAACAGTGCTGCAGGCAATGCGTCAAGTCCCGCGGCATGCTTTTGTTTCAGAGGGGATGACAGGCAACGCCTACGGCGATACCCCCCTGCCGATAGGACATGGCCAGACCATCTCCCAGCCGTATATTGTCGCCTACATGACAGAGCAGCTTGAGCTTGAACCTGGCGAAAAAGTCCTCGAAATAGGGACGGGAAGCGGATATCAAGCGGCTGTTCTCGCCGAAATTACGTCTAAAGTTTATACCATCGAAATCATCAAAGAGCTGGCCGTGCAAGCAAGTAAAAGGCTCAAGCGTTTGGGATACCGGAATGTGAAGTCAAAACAGGGAGACGGGTATTTCGCCTGGGAAGAACATGCACCGTTTGATGCCATTATCGTGACGTGCAGCGCTGGCCATATACCTCCCCCGTTGCTCAAACAACTCGCCCCCGGCGGACACATGGTAATCCCGGTTGGCAGCGTCTATGAAACTCAGTCGCTCATAAAAGTTCGGAAGAACGCCGAAGGGCGAATACGGTCGCAGGAATTGATGGCCGTTCGTTTCGTGCCAATGACGGGTCGAGCACAAGAAGGCCGGTGAACGCGTGCAAAAAAAGATATCCGAGAGCGGAATAACGGGGATTTTGCCGGCAGCTGCCGCTGTTTTTCTCATCTCAAGCGCGGTCATCGCCCTCGAATTGGTCCTGATGCGGTGTCTATCGGTCGCAACGTTCCATCATTTTGCCTACCTCGTAATCAGCACATCACTCATCGGCTTCGGGGCCAGCGGAACACTGCTTACCTTCATCGGACACCGACTTGAACGCCGTTTTGCCACGTGGTGTACGGCATTGACATCTGCTCTTGCCGTTGCAGTCCCACTCTCTTTCCACACCATCCAGGCCCTGCCGCTTGATGTCCGGTATGTCCTCTACAGCTGGGAACAGGCGGGATTTCTGATGCTCTACCACGTTGCTCTCAGTCTGCCCTTTTTCATCGGCGGCATAGTCATCGGTCTTTCATTGACCCACCTCAAAGAGAAAGTACATCTCGTTTATGCGGCCAACCTCTTCGGGAGCGGCGCCGGTGGGCTTTTGATTCTTCCCATAATGTTCCTGATGCCGGAAGTCAAGCTCATCTATGTCGTCTCTCTTCTGGCACTTCTGGCTGCCGTGCTGTGGAGATTCCATGACCTCAAACAGACCGATTCCGCGCTCTGGCCGGTTCTGTGGCCTCTCCTTGCCGGGACCGCAATCGTGTGTATGCCGGTCGTCCAAAGGCTCAATTTGCGAATCGATACTTACAAAGGGTTGGCAACCGCGCGTCGGTGGGAGAAACAGTCCGACGCGAAGCACATCGCTACCCGCCATGGCCCACGCGCACGCATCGATATCTATGAAACAACGACATCGCCTTTTACCCTTTTCGCCGGGTGGACAGCTCCCGCTCCGGAACGAGACACGCCTCAACTGCGATTGTATCGTGATGCTTCTCCATGGGGAGTTTCTCTAAAGATTAGAAAAGCGTCTCAGGCCACGTTACTCGATCACACGCCGATGAGCGTGGCGCACCGCCTGATCGAGAAGCCCCGGGTGCTGTTACTTGGTGAAACTGACGGGACAAATGTGTGGCTCGCAAAACGCTGGGACGCCTCTCGGATAACCGTGGTCCAGCGCAACCCGCAGCTGGTAGAAATGTGGTATGGGTCGCTTGCGGAACCTATGGGCCAGGTCTTTCAGCAGCAAAACGTTGAGGTCATTACGCGCGATCCGCGGCTTTTTCTCGAGCAGACAGACCGGACCTATGATATTATCCAGCTGGCGGGGGCTGAAGGGATGACCGCAGGTGTAGCTGGGCTTTTGTCCGTTCACGAAGATTTCTTGCTCACCCGGGAAAGTTTCCAACTTTGTTTGAAACATTTGTCTCCCGAGGGGGTTATTTCCGTCACACGACAAAAACAATCTCCCCCGCGTGGAAACATCAAACTTCTGAACACCTTTGTCTCGGCTCTGGAAACCGGGGGCTGCAGTCATCCCGCGCAACATATCGTCCAGCTCCGGAACTATCTGGCCGTTTGCACCCTCGTCTCACGAAAACCCTTTGGGTCCAATAGATACGCCCGACTGAAACAAACCGCTGCGGAACTCCAGCTGGACACCCCCTGGTTACCGATCGACGGGGGCGACTCCGCCCAGCAATACGCCCGGGTGCCCGGCCCCCCGGGCAAATCCTATTCCTATCTTCATCACGCCGCCAGAACAATTTTCTCGGCCGATCGGGCACCATTTCTAAGCGACTACATTTATAACGTTGAAGTCCCTACCGACGACCGCCCCTATTTCCATAATTTCTTCCGCTGGGAGAGCATCTCGAAGTTCCGTCGGGTTTACGGTCGAAACTGGTTCAGACGTTCCGAACCTGGCTACGTCGCTGTTGTAGCAGTTCTGATAGAAGTCATCGTGGTCGGCGCGATATTGATTGTTTTGCCGCTGCTTATTTCCCGTCAAATCAAATTCCCTTCCGGTTTCCGCATTCCAACGCTGCTCTATTTTCTGATCCTCGGAATAACCTTCATGGTGCTTGAGATGACCCTGATCATTCGCTTCACGCATTTTCTCGGGGACCCGATATTGTCCGCCGGTTTGGTTTTGAGTATCTTCCTCCTTTTCACCGGTTTGGGAAGCTGGCTGAGCGGGCGAAGTCCGCTTGCCCCACCTCACACGGTCATGTCAGCCTCCGCGGCAATCATTTTTATGAGCATAGGACTCGTACTGACCCTGGGGCCATTTTTTGCCTTTGCTGCCGGATGGCCTGTTCTCGCACGATTGACCACTGCAATCGTCTTAATCGCTCCTCTGGCAACGCTAATGGGATGTTTTTTCCCGAGCGGAATAGCGTGCCTGCGTGCGAGACGACCGGAGTACATCCCGTGGGCATGGGCAGTCAACGGATTTGCTTCGGTTGCAGGTCCGCCTATCGGGGTATTGCTTGCCACCGGGACGGGTCTGGCAAACGTGATGTTACTCGGTGCTGTCCTCTACGGCTGCGCCGGTTTGCTTATAATGTGGCTAGCAGAAAACTATTGATACCTGAAAATTGATTTCAGTAACAGCTGTGCGTTTCCGCGAGAAGTTTGGCCTGTTCACTCCCCGGGCCCGACGATTTCCGGGAGGACAAATCTGTAGCCACCTTCTTCCATCGTTCGACGCAATTCTTCAACATTTTTTTGACCGTCGAAAGTGCCGACGACCGCGCCGCCCGATCCGCAAAACTTGCACGATGCACCCGTCTCCCTTGCCCTTCGGACCATTTCCATGTTCGCCTCGCTGATCGGGTATATTTCGGTCCGCAGGTCGAAATTGCGGTCGATCATCTCAGGCAGATCTTCAGTTCGTCCTGCCTGCAGAGCCTCGCGTGCTTCGTCCGCCAGTGAAGCAATCTTGTCCATTGTTTCAATGACTTTTTCTTCGCCCATATCGTAGCGTTCCCGGACACGTATATGAGCCTGGTCACTTTCCTCACTCAAATCCGTACGGTAGGCAATATAGAGCTGCGGCAATGCCTCCGCCGATAACCTTTCGTAAAGTCCGTAACCCTGTTGCTTCATATATTCTTTGCCAAAATCCATATAAACTACGCCCTGATAGGCCTGCGCAACCCGGTCCTGAAGTCCCGCGGTCAAACCCAATTCTTCGGTCTCCGCGGAGAGAACCACATTAGGCAACCAGTGGTCCATGATATCGACCCCGTAGAATCCCAGCAATGCCTGCATAGCGGCTGTAATGATTGCGCTGGATCCGCCAAGACCCACCTGGCGGGGTATGTTTGTGCTGTACCGCATAGTAAAATTGCGCCGAGGTAGTTCGATGCCTTTACGCCCACAATATTCAGCAAACTTCCTTACGGCAGCTTTCATCAGCCGAACCCCACCGTAATACCCCGTGCGCTGGACGCTTTCGGTCAAATGCTCAACGCTATCGAAAACTGCGCGGTCCTGAGGAGCCGGTCGCAACTCGAGATCAGGACTTTCCCAGAGCGTAACTTCCGCCTGAAAGTTGCGGAACGTGAAAGCGATTGTCTTGCCGTTATAGCCATCTGAAGGGTTGCCGACCAACCCGGCCCTTGCGTATCCATTTTTACGAACAATCATCTTAGACCTCTCATCCGTTGGTCCTTCGATCCCTTTTAGCGGGGTTCTTTAGAGAACCAGATTGATTTCTCGCTGACCTGCCATCGCTGGTCAAAAAAACCGGCGCATAAATATTTATTGCACCATTCAATTTCGTCGCTTACTTCATCGGTATACACAATGAAATCGGGTATTAAGTCATATTTATGGTTATACGGAAGATTTTGGCCCCATGGTATGCCCGCATTGAGAACGACGTAATTCCCCGGGGATAACGGGTTTGGATAAATCATCCAGAATCCGTATTTTTTGGTTTCGTACTCCCGGTCCCGCACCTGAATCGTTTTTTCACCAATAGTAATTGGCAAATCCGGCATTATCTGCCTGGTCAGTTTGTTCTCGGCGGGCGTTCCAAACAGAAATAGATTGTGACTCTTCAGCAAATTCTCGGTCACCTCGGAAGCCGGTATCACCTGGGGAACACCTTTTGCAAAACGCATCCAGTCGATGGCTGTCCTTATCGCCAGCTGATAGCTCGGAGTTCCCTGTCCCGCGTGGACCATGATAAATGGATCCGCAAACGCCTCACGAACCGGGCCACAAAGATCGGGAGTTTTCCAGAGGCTCTTTTCCCTTTTCTTCTCATCAGGGTAAGAGCCGATCACAAAACTTCCATCCGCCTGCGGATCAACATCCCATTTTTCCCCGTTCCAGACAATTTGCAGGTCCTGTTTTTGGGAAATCAACCTGCCGGGCGGCCTGATGCGCAACGCCATAACGTTCTCGGTCTTGAGTCTGATGCGAGCACTTTCGGCCCCCAGCTCGCAGGAAACGCGGGCCGGTCGGCTCCAATCTTCAAAACCCAGCAAATTCGCCCAATACGCACGGTCGTATTTTAAATTGTAAGTCTTAAAACTAAACTTTTTTGGCGGGTCCTTTCCACCAATGTTTTTGAGCCATTTCACGGCCTGGGGGCGGGGTTTTGTTTCATCATAAAAAAAGTAGTGCCCCTCACCTTCTATCTCCGTATACTGTATGTCCATTCCTTTCTGTTTCAAACGATTGTACATGGTACGGGATTGCCCGACGGGGATACCGAAATCTTCGCTGCCATGCATCATAAGCATCGGCAGATTACTGTAATTTTGAAGCATACTCGCTCCGAATTCCCCCTCGGCCAATTTGCGTTTGAACGGGGCGATTTCCTCGGGTTTGGTATCTTTCCACATGTAAAAGTCAGACCGGCTACTCATCGCCCACAACCCCGCGAACAGGTGGGGATAATGGCCTCCAATTGTCCAAACGCCCATCCCCCCCATCGAGTAGCCCCCCAGAATGACGCGGTCCTCATCAATTGAGAAGTCTGCTTTTACTTCGTCTATCGCACGCAAAACATCGTCTTCGCCGATTCCCTGAAAATCCGTATTACTTCGCGCA
>JAGXLK010000660.1 GCA_018334735.1 Planctomycetota bacterium
CACAGCGCAAAAGGGAGAGCCAGGAAGCAATTGCTGAGAGTGCGGCGAGAGCTCTCAGAGATGCTTTGGAACTGGCAAATGGGCGGGTTGAGAATTATCCCCGTGCGTTGGAAGCTCTGGAAGAAGTGAGAGAAAAATACGAGGGATTCCCGGAAGCAGAAAGAGCTGCTAGAAGGCATCTGCGGTGCCAGGGAGAGTGGTTTGAAAATGGAATGGGGAAAATTGAAAAATATGAGAAAGAAGGACGGTTTGATGAGGCGCTGGCGTACGAAGAAAAGCTTTTGAAAGGTTTGAAACGGAAAAGGCTTCTGAGTTTTGTTGACCGGCGTCAGGATTTTACGCTACGAATGGCGGGGACCGTTTACAGAAGAATGGACCAGACGGCGCAGGAACTTCTTGATAATGGAGAGACTTCGGAAGCACGGGAAATTTACCGGGAAGCTGCCGATAGAATTGGCGTGCCTTCACTGGTTCGCGAAGCCAGACAGAAAATGTCCAAAATTCCCGAAACAACGGGGGACCAAAGGGAGGGCGAAGGAAATGCTGACACAGGAGAGGAGTCGACTGAAGAAAGCGAGAATAAAGATGAGACCGAAAGCGGGGCGGACGAAGACGAAGCCGAATCGGGGGACGAGCACATACCGTCTGAAGAAGAACTGAATGAAAGATTAAAACCACCGAAAGTCTGGTAATGAGCAGCCCCGCGATCAATCAGGATGAGTTGATACAACAGGCCGTTATTGGGGAAATATCGCCGCCTCGTGTCCCAAAAGACCGCCAGTGGCGGGTGGGTCCGGATGGCATCCCCAGAGCACTTCCTGGTGTCGGGGGAATAACTTACAATCTGAAAGTTGGCCAGAGTGCTATAAACTGGGCTGCCGACCACGTTGAGCCCGGAGTATCGGTCAGAACCGACAGGGATGATGCGAATACCGCACTCAATATGCTTGCCTGCGTGGGAAATGAAGCGACAGTGGTGAGCGGTGATGCGAAAGGTACCACGGGTATAGTGACCGGGAAACACGGTGGAGTCGATCATATTCTTGTGGATTTTGCGAACGAAACTCTCGAAAAACTCGTCATCGGCGATAAAATACAGATCCGCGCATGTGGTTTAGGGGCTGAGTTCAGAGATTTGCACGATATTCGCGTCATGAATGTCGATCCGCGACTTATTGTGGCGATGAATTTGACTGTTGAAGAGGGAAAATTGAAAGTGCCGGTTTCCCATAAAATCCCGGCAGCCCTGATGGGCAGCGGGATTGGACGCGATAATGTGTTTTGCGGTGATTACGATATACAAGTTTTTGACGAACAGACGGTCAATGATCAGAACCTGAATGAGCTGCGAATCGGTGATTTTGTCGCGGTGATGGACCAGGATCATACTTTTGGGCGCGTCTACCATAGCGGAGCCGTCAGCGTCGGCGTGATTGTCCACAGTTGTTGCGTTCAAGCCGGCCACGGACCAGGGCTTACAACGCTGCTGACCAGCCGAAAAGGGTTGCTCGATCCTGTATTGGACGAGAACGCTAATATCGCAGCGTATCTCGATATCGGAACCGAGCGGGTTAAAAGTTAGCCGGGTCCTCATGAACCGTGTCCCCGCCCAGGTCAACGGAGAAAGAATGGAATACGAAGAGTTTGGCAAATTTACCCTTCTGGACCATATGGGTAAGGGAGGCGTGGCGAGTGTGTACCGCGCCAACGATAATGAAGCGGGCAATATCGTCGCCATAAAGATCTTCGAGCCCACCGATACTCGTCCCCCGGATATTGTTCGCAAGTTGCGGGATCGGGAAGTGCGCATGCTGATCAGTATGCAGCATCCAAATGTTGTGAAATATTACGAATCGGGGAACGTTGACGAATCCTATTATTATACCATGGAATTCGTCGAGAATAGCCTCCTGGAAAGGATGCGTGAATCCGGTGGGCTAGAAGTCATTGATAAGGTACATATCCTTCGCCAGACCTCCAATGCACTACAGGCTATCCACCATCAGGGGATCGTTCACCGTGATGTCAAGCCTGGAAATGTCCTTCTGGATGAAGCCCCAACCGGAGCGATCCACGTCAAGGTAACGGATCTCGGTATCGCTAAACACGTCAGTGAAACTGACATTGTGCGCGATGAGGATTCATCCCGCCGGGTTCCGGGTACGCCCAAATACCTGTCCCCGGAACAGATTCAGCTCAAACCAGTGGACGGCCGAGCTGATATTTTCAGCCTCGGGGTCGTGGCGTTTGAGTTGCTGACCGGTCAGCCTCCCTTTCAAGCCAGCACGAGCGATGAGTACCTCCGGGCGAACCTGAATCAGGATGTTGAACCGGTCCACCACGCAAACGGGGATATTCCGGCGTTTATAAGCCCGATGGTTAGCCGGATGCTTACGAAAGATCGAGAAGACCGCTACGATTCCGATACGCTTGCCCGCGATCTGGAACTGACTTACCAGCATCTGGTCAGCGACGCTCCCCTGGTAGAAAATGAAAACCCTGAATCAATTTACTACGTTCCGCCTGTGCCGGAAGGGGAAGAAGAGCCGGTTCCCGAGGAGGAAGCAAGCAGAACGTGGCAATACGTCGTTTCCCTCGGTCTCTGTCTGATTGGTATCGGCGTTTGCCTGAAATTCTACCCGAGATTCGAAGCGGAGCTTCCGCAGCATGAAGCTCCGTCGCTCGGAGGACTCCAAATGGAGGTGGGGGAGGCTCTTGATAAAACCAGAGAGCTCCTCGCCGCTAATTCCCGATGGGAAGCCCTGGCCTTCCTGCGAAATTTGCGTACGAAAAGCATGAACCAGGAACAAAAACTACGTTGGCAACGCTATCGGGACCAGGTGCAACGTGCTGTCGTCAGTGGCGCTTTTGAACAAGCCAAGAAAGAGATTGAGCAGGGGCACCTGACGGAA
>JAGXLK010000035.1 GCA_018334735.1 Planctomycetota bacterium
CGGCAAAGCGGCGCTATCGCGCGCGCACTCCAAAGCCAGCACGATGCGCTGGCAGGGTACCATACATATGTTGATTTTTGTTGCGCCCTGCGGCACGAGACATTTCCCGCAAACCAGGGACGCTGACGGCACCGGCCTGTGTGGTGTCCCGCGGGCCATGGCGCGCTGTGGATCGCGGTATGTTAAAACGGACCGACGGGGCGTTTTACTCACCGCTGTGTCGTTCTGCCTTACCTCATCTCTCCTTCTCTAAACGGAGAACGACAACAAAAGATACTCGCAGCCGTTTTTCAACGGCAATTCGCCTTTACCTTCTGCGCAACAGCAGCGCTGAAATCCTGTGCCTTTCCACGGTATACTCAAATACCCGGTAGAAGATGCAGGCTGTACCGTTTCTTATGTGACCGGTCTCTGCGTCTTCGCCGGATTGCGCGGGAACCAGCTGGTGGTATGGAGGCAGATCTTCACCAGCATCAGCATGACGGGTACCTCGATCAGCACACCCACGACCGTGGCGAGCGCGGCGCCGGACTGGAGCCCGAACAGCATGGCCGCGGTGGCCAGAGCAACCTCGAAGTGGTTCGAAGCACCGATCATCGCCGCCGGGGCGGCATCCTCATAGTCGAGCTTCAGGAGCTTTGCCAGCCCGTAACCAAGCCAGAATATCACGTTTGTCTGTATGAACAGCGGTATGGCGATGAGCAGTATGGCCTGTGGCGCCCTCACTATACGGTCGCCCTGGAGGACGAAGATGAACACCAGGGTCAACAGCAGCGCCGCCATCGTTATGGGTGTCAGCAGGTGCAGGAATTTTTCCTCGAACCACTCCTTCCCTTTCGTTGCTATAATCCATTTGCGGGAGAAATACCCGGCCACCAGCGGGAGCGCCACATAGACGAATATCGATAGCAGCAACGCTCGCCATGGCACGGGTAAACGCCCGACTCCCAGCAGAAATCCGCCGAGCGGGCCATAAAGCACGAGCATGGTCAGCGAGTTGATCGCCACCATCACAAGGGTCAGCCCGCCGCTGCCTTTGGCCAGATAACTCCAGACGAAAACCATTGCGGTACAGGGAGCTATGCCCAGCAATATGGCGCCGGCCAGGTAGCTGCGCCATTGGCGCACGGCCAGGCGTCGGGTGATGCCGTCCGGAAGTTCATCTCCCTCGCTGTAGTTGATCGCCTCCGGGTCCACTTCCTTTTCGTTCTCCATATCGTACAGGGCAATTCGCCCGTCACCAATCTCCGCACCGACCGGATCATCCATGCCCAACGGCACCCGGACGTATTCCATCGTGTCCTGCCCGATGAAACCGACAAAAATGGATCCGAGAAACACGGTGGCGATCAGAGCCATGGAAAAGGGTTTGATCGCCCAGTTGACAAACAGGGTCAGCAGGACCGGTTTCACGTTTTTGCCGGCACGTATGACCTCACCGAAATCGATCTTCACCATGATCGGATAGATCATCAGGAAGAGGCATATCGCAATCGGCACGGAGATTATCGGCGCACCCTGGACCGTTATGGACAGGCTGTCGAGAAAACCCGCCAGCCTGGGAGCGATACGACCGATCAGTATACCGGCGACTATGCACAGGGCCACCCAGAGGGTGAGATATCGTTCGAATATCCCGAGTGCTTTCTCCTCACGTTCCTCCAGATCCTCGTTTTCCTCCACCTGTCTGCCCTCTTGTTCTTCAGTCATTTGTGACTCCTCAGTTCAGTCGACATGGTTTATTTCCGGGTGAGCCGATCAGGTGAAAACTGTGACCTCATGAAATCGCCGTCAGACGTCCTCTGTCACCGATTATAGGTTACTGATCACTGATTACCAGCATTGGCCATTTCGCCATATAACGAATTATACTCCCCTCCCTTTCGGATGTCAAAATAACACAGGGGGCAGAACTGTGGTGCTGCTTTTGCAGTTTCGGCGTTGTCGTATCCGGCGATACCGAGCCCCATCAATGTTTGGCGGGGCCGACGCACTGACGACCCGGGAAAAGTGTTGATCGTGCCTGATGCCGGATTCTCAGAACTCCTGCTCCGCTGGAAAATGCGGCGGGACCAATTGCCCATTTACGATCAGTAACCTGTTATCCGGGGGATTGCAGATTTATTCATCTCAAAAAGTTACAACAATCAGATATACTCATAATCGGAAACTTACTGATGTATACGGAATCGAACCAGAGCAGAGCGATTGCAATAGATCGGATACGGCACACCAGGGGGATGTATGAGGGCGTTAGCCGCGTTTTGGCTCTTGGCAAATCCCGCCAGGGAATATGGTTTTTCAATGAGGGCACGGTTGGCCTATGATCGGGATTGCATGCGACATGCCATCTTTTTACAGCCTCTTTAATGGGGTAAAACCTGTCCGGCTCAGGTGGCTCGCACCTGAGCCGTCTGAGAAGCCATTAAGAACTGTAAAGTGAGTAAAAACAACGAGATGTTATGGTCCGAACCCTATTGTCGTAACTATTTACCCTCTGAAAGGACTTGTTCCCCATAAGCTGGTCCCAGGGCGTAACTTCCTCACATTATTGACTGCGTTCATAGGCATCGTTATTATTTGATTGTCGAGATGGATAAAACAAATCCGGCAGTACGAGAAGAGGAAATGCCACGAATATTCGATAACATTGATCTTTCACTGCTTCCGGCCCTGCAGGATACGCTCGATGTGTCCGAACGGGCGGATTTCTGCGTGGGGTATTTTAATCTCACGGGATGGAAGTCCCTGGCCGACTATGTCGATGAATGGTCCGGTGGCGACAGTGCCTGTTGTCGGATTCTTATCGGCATGCAGACCGCACCCCGGGAACTGGTCAGGCAGGTCATGCAGCCCGGTGATGGCGAAAACGACATCGACGAGGTTGAGTTTATGCGTCGGCATCAGTGCCCGGTTCGCTCCCTGGCGGCTTAAAAGGCGTCCGTTTTTCTCTGAGCTTTTGGTGAGAAAGTTTTGACAATGTCAAATATCAGTAGCTTTATCACAAACGAGAATAACCTATTCTCTGAGTTGCTCAACAACGTCATTCCCTGCACCCAGCAGGTGTCAATGTTGGTAGGCTATTTCTATTTTTCTGGCTTTGGCGAAATAGCAGAAGCTCTTAGAGATAAAGACGTGAAGATACTTGTCGGGCTAAAAGTACAAACGAAACTGCAAAAGGTCATACACGAAATAGATGAAAAGAAACTTGACCAATCTCCCCCAGAATCACGGGAGAAGATACGATTGGAGTATTTCTCCAATCTTGTGAAGCTGTTTAACGACTCAGAATACTTTGACTCCCCGGATAAGCAAAAGGCTTTCGAGTTGTTTTACGAAAAACTTAAAGATGGAAGCCTTGAAATACGCAAAACGGATAATCCGAACCACGCAAAAATTTACCTGTTTGAGTTTGAGGACGATAGAGGGGGAACGTCGCCGGGTAGGGTGATAACTGGATCTTCGAACCTCACGTATTCGGGATTGAGCGGAAGGCAGGAGTTCAATGTGCAGCTATATGATCCCAATCATTACAGGGAAGCAAAACGTATTTTTAAGGAAATGTGGGACAGGTCAACTGTAATTGCAGACGAGGAGTATCTGGAGGAATTCGAGAGAAAGGTTGTCCAGAATATATGGCATAACAAACACGACAAACATACGCCATACCACCTGTTTCTCAGAGTTTTGAAGGAATATTTTGATGTTCAAGAGAATGGTTCCATCAAATTTTGCGAACAACTTACAGGTGGAGAGTACACCGATCTGAAATATCAAAAAGATGCTATTCGGGAGTCACTCGCCAAAATAAAGAAACACGATGGTGTGATTGTGTCCGATGTCGCAGGATTGGGTAAGAGCATTATAGCATCAACTCTGGCGGCCAATCTAAATCTTCGGACGGTTGTCATATGTCCTCCTGCCATACTGGATAACTGGGAGGAATATCTGCGCGAATTCAATTTGAAAGGGAAAGCTTATAGTTCCGGCAAGATCGAAGAGGCACTGAACAAGGAAATAGCCAATGATCATGAAAAGCTGATCATTATTGATGAGGCGCACAAATACAGAAACCAGGAAACGCAGGATTACGGGCATTTGTATCAGCTCTGCCAGGGGCAAAAACTCATACTGCTGTCGGCCACTCCGTTTAACAATCGTCCTGCGGATATATTTTCTCTCATCAAGTTTTTCCAGGTGCCTGCGGCGTCCTCAATTCAAACAGTCGAAAACCTTGGTCAGGAATTCAGGCACCTTATTTCTCGATACAAAAAAATAAACAAGAAACGACGCAACAATGAGCTGACGGAAGAAGAAAAAAACCGAGGGATATCTGAAATATCAGAACGAATTCGAGATATAATCTCTCCCGTTATTATCCGCCGGTCGCGGGTCGATCTGCAAAAGATTGAGGCATACAGAAAAGATTTGAAACAGCAGGGATTCCAGCTTAATAAAATGCGTCCTCCGGAGGGGCTGCATTATGATTTGCGAGACAACGAAAAACTCTATGTTGAAACGTATAATCAAATCGCAGAGGAATTCGAGGGGGCCCGTTACATGCCGGCTTCGTATCTGGATAAACGAAAGAAGTTCAAAAATCGGATAAAAGAGGACTTCGGAGGTGAACAACTGCTCGTCCAATCACAGAAAAACCTGGCGAATTTTATGAAAAGGCACCTCATATCGAGATTTGAAAGTTCGGTTTATGCGTTCAAAATTTCCCTTAGTCGTATGATTCGAGATGCTGAACAGATAAAGCGATACTATGAGGAGCTTGACTGCATTCCCGTCTATAAAAAAGGCAAGCTGCCGGAGGTTGAGATATTGGAAGATTTGCCGGCCGAAGAAGCGGACCAGGAACGACAGTCAATCCTTGCTGAACTTGAGGATCTTGAAGATGAAGGTCTCGAAACAATATCACGGTCCGAAATCGCGGACACGCAATTCATACCAAAATTGAAAAGCGATATCCGACTGCTGAAAAAGATACGAAGGGAATGGTTTGGAAATGATGATTCGACGAATAGCTTGTTCTCCAAAGATTATAAACTGGAGGATTTTCAGGATTTCCTTTCGGACAAGCTCAGTGAGAATTCACAACGTAAAATAGTCGTTTTTTCTGAGTCCGCCGATACGGTGAACTATTTGAGAAAGGAGTTAGCCGACCGAGGTTTCCATGTGTTTAGCTACACGGCCAGCGACGCAACGAAGTCTAACCGGCGTACCATCAAACATAATTTCGACGCCAATATTGCGCGCGACTTGTGGGAAGATGAGTATGACATACTGCTCGCCACCGATACGCTGTCTGAGGGGATTGATCTGAATCGGGCTGGAATTGTGGTCAACTATGACATCCCCTATAACCCAACTCGCGTTATTCAGAGGGTCGGTCGTATCAACCGTATAAGTGATAAATTATTTGATGAACTCGAGATATATCACTATTTCCCCACTGCCCAAGGCGAAGAAGAAATAAGGAAGAAGGAAATCGCCACGCTCAAAATGAGAATGATGAACGAAATTTTGGGAACCGATATGAAAGTTCTCACGGATGAGGAAGATATTAAATCTTTTTACGAGGAACAAATCGAGCAGTTTGCCGGCGAAAAGGAATCATGGGAAACGCAATACATCAATATCCTGGAGGGTGCTGCACAGGAGGATCTTGATCAGGCGAAATCTATACCACACCGTACCCGCGTGCGACGTACCGCCGAAAAGAGCAGAAATGGAGCATTGGTTTTCGGTAAAGCTGACGAGGATACCCGTTTCGTCCTTTGCGAAGATGAAGACACGTCAGAGCCTTTACCTGCCCGTCAAGCTTTGGAATTACTGCAGGCAGATAAAGACGAAAAGTCTGAGAGGGTATCCGGGGGCTTCCAGACGTTGTATGAAAACGCCAAGAAACGTCTTTACGGTGAAACGTTTACGCAACCCAAACGAGACAAAGGCAAAACGAAAACTATCAACACGCTCAAATGGCTGTCTGATAACGTTGCTGACGAGCATACAGACTACATTGACAACCTGTTGCGCGTCATCAAAGATTTCGATGGTCTGACCGATGGATACGAAAAGATGATCCGTAATCTTCCGTTAGAAGAGGAAGATCCGGACGATTGTGTTACAAACTTGAAAAAAGAATTACGACCGGAAGTTCTGCATACAACGATCCAAAAGGTGCAACGAATTAAACGAAGTGAAAAATCGCTCATTCTTAGCGAGGAGCTTATCTAAATATGGATTTTTCGGCCCCGTACAGCAGAGAAGCATTTCTGTCCTTTCTGAGAAATTTGATGCCCGATTTTTCTCCTCGGTCACATGCTGCGGAGATCAAACACGATCCTCGGAAAGATGATTACATAACCGATGTCCGCTTGCTCGGGGAGACGGGCGATTCCGTCCTTCGAAGTTCGCACGATACCGGTGCAGTCCTGGAGATCACCCACGGATCGGAAAATGATCCACGGGTAAGTATCACCCGCGAGGCTTTCCGTGTATTCCGCCAGACGGATTTGAACATTGGTCTCATGGCTTTTGTGTCGGAGGAATCTCCAAACTGGAGGTTGTCCCTGATCACCTCGGACGTGGTCCTGGAAGACGGAGAGGTGAAGGAATCCTTTTCGAATCCACGGAGATATTCCTTTTTCATGGGGCCTGATGCAAAAACACGAACGCCCCGGGAATTTCTGCTCGAAAAGGGCACAATTTCAGATTTCGACGATCTGAAAGCTCGATTTGATGTTCGAGTTCTCACCAAAGAGTTTTATCAGGAACTGTCCAATTGGTATTTCTGGGCGCTTGATAACATCACCTTCCCGGAGGGTGTTCAAGAGATCGAAGGGGGCAGGAATGTGGCCGTTATCCGCATGATCACGCGAATTGTTTTCATCTGGTTCATGAAACGGAAGGGGCTTATCCCTGAAAGACTCTTTGAAGAGGATTCTGTACGAACAATACTTCGTGACATGGACCCGCAAAAAAACAGTTTTTACAAAGCCATCCTGCAGAACTTGTTTTTTGCGACTCTCAATACTCCCATTGAGGACCGTGGTTTCCGGGAAAGGAGATCTTTCCAGGGCAAAAACAAGGACTTCATGAATCACAGCATCTACCGCTATGAAGATCTTTTTCAGAATCCGGACGAGATAATGGGCTATTTCAAGGATATTCCGTTCTTGAATGGCGGGTTGTTTGAGTGTTTGGATGATCGGCAAGAGGAAAACGGGGAAAGCAAATATACGCGTATCGACGGGTTCTCGGATCGTGATGACAATCCACTCAATGTACCGAACAGCTTGTTTTGGAGCGGACAGAGAAACGTTGATATCAGCGAGTATTTTGAAACGGGGCATACTGATGAACCAGTGCGTGGACTCATAAACATTCTTTCCGATTACAATTTTACCGTCGATGAAAACACGCCCATTGATCAAGAGGTGTCCTTGGATCCCGAGCTTTTGGGTCGGATCTTCGAAAACCTCCTGGCCAGTTATAATCCTGAGACCTCAACGACCGCACGAAAAGCCACGGGAAGCTACTATACACCCCGTCCCATTGTTGATTACATGGTGGATGAATCACTCAAGAGATACTTTGAACAGACTCTGGATGATGCGGAACACAAATTAGAAGATACAAAGGCAAAATTAGATGACCTGCTTTCTTATGAGAATGAAGGACATGCTTTTTCGGACGACCAAGTGGGGACGCTGATTGATTCGATTGAAAGCGTGAGAATCATAGATCCAGCCGTAGGTTCGGGCGCTTTCCCCGTGGGCGTGTTGCAAAAAATGGTGCTCCTACTAAGTAAATTGGACCCGAACAATAAAGCATGGAAGAAACGTCAAATCGAAGCGATTAAAAATAATGTCACTGATCCAGAGTTAAAGCGGAAGCTACTCAAAGATGTTGAACGGGACTTTGACACCAATAACTTGAATTATGGTCGGAAGTTGTACCTTATCGAAAAATGCATTTACGGCGTGGACATTCAGCCCATCGCCATACAAATAGCTAAACTTCGATTTTTCATCTCGCTGCTGGTTGACGAGTCCCCCAACGACCATGAGCCCAATTACGGCATCAAACCTCTCCCCAATTTAGAAACACAATTTGTGGCTGCCAATTCCTTGATAGGTATAGAGCAGAATTCGGACTCCCTTTTCGGACCACTTCCGGAGATTGCGGACCTGGAAGAGAAACTCACAAAGGTGCGTGCCGCTCATTTCAATGCGAGCCGTCCAAAAGAAAAAAATAGAGTACGAAAAAAAGACGAGCAAATAAGGAAAGAGTTGGTTAAGAAGCTGGAAGAGCTAGATTATGACGATGAATCCCTGAAAATGCTGGCAGCTTGGGACCCCTACGATCCGAACAATGCTTCCGACTTTTTCGACCCCGAATGGATGTTTGGAGTTATGCATTTTGACTTAGTAATCGCTAATCCACCGTACGTGCAGATACAAAAACTCCCCTCGAAATACAAAAAGCTACTCTCGCAACAGAATTATGACACGTTTTCCAAAACATCAGACCTTTACTGTTTGTTTTATGAGCATGGGGTAAACATTCTACAGGACAAGGGTTTGATCACATTTATCTCGTCCAATAAATTCTTTCGGTCAAAATATGGCAAATCGCTCAGGAAGCTTCTTACCGAGGAACTGGACCTTATTACACTGATCAACTTCGGTGAACTTCCTGTTTTTACTGCGGGTACCGATCCATGTATAGTCCTTGCTGCCAAACGCTCTCCGCAACAACAGGAACAGATTGAGGCTGCTGTGGTCAAGAATCGTGCGGCTATCCATAATGTCCACAAGACGATGGACGAGAAGGCTTTCGGGCTCGACCACGGTTCTTTGAAACCGAGCGGGTGGACGCTGGAGCCTCCGGAGGTTATGGCGCTGCTGGATAAAATTCGCTCCGCCGGAACACCGCTTGAGGAGTATGTTAACGGTAGATTTTACCGAGGGGTTCTGACTGGTCGTAACAAAGCTTTTGTAATTGACGGCGAGAGGCGTGATCGTTTGATTGACGAGGATTCCAGTTCTGCAGAAGTGATAAAGCCCTGGCTGCGCGGCAGGGACATCAAGCGCTGGTATGCTGATTATAATGATTTGTATGTCATAAATATTCAGAGCAGTTCAAATAAAAATTGGCCGTGGTCAGACAAAAGTGATGCTGAGGCGGAAGAGATTTTCCAAAAACATTACCCTGCGATATATGCTCACCTGAAGCCCTACCGGGAAAAGTTGATAGCACGCTATGATCAGGGCCGGTATTACTGGGAACTCCGTTCATGTTCATATAACGATGCATTCGAGTGTCCCAAGATTGTGTACGCTGACATAGCAAAGGTGATGCGGGCATCATACGATCAGAATGGAATGTTTTGTGCAAATACGATGTATATATTGCCCACGGATAGTCTTTTTCTATTGGGCTTTTTGAATGGGCGTGTTTTTGATTGGTATGCACGTAATACGTTTCAGAGCTTGGGAGATCCATGGAAGGGGGGACGCCTGCGTTTTATCGCGCAATATGTAGGGAAAGTACCTCTTCCAACAGTCCGACCGGAACAAAAATCAGAGATTGAATCGATAGTTGATGAAATCCTGAAGCGTAAGAAACAAGATTCACGAGCGGACGTCTCCGAACTTGAATCTAAAATCGACCAGTTTGTTTATGAGCTTTATGATCTGACGGACGAGGAAATACGAATTGTGGAGGAGAAGTATTCTTGACCGTATAGAACAAACTATTCTCGAAAAATAGATCAGTGGTGTCCTAAGTCGCATCAAGGGAGCTTTTTGCTCAATGCAGAGGCAACTAAAGTAGACCTGTATATTGCTTAGAACTCGGAGCTTTGCCGTCGAATGTTGAGACCTGAGCACTAGAACACCTATTACCACAACACCTGTTTGCCTCATAATTCGGGATCGTATCCGAAAAGCCCAATTATGCGGATGCGGTTTTGAAAGAGTGGAGTTTTTAACAGGCCACATGTGAGAGAGCTGATGGAAAACCTACTGTGATTCTTCGATGACATCTGGGTGAAGATCGACCACAAAGATTTGGAAGTAATCAAATTGAGCATCGGATTCGGTTGCACCTGAAAGTACTCTATTGGAAAGGGACATGTCATGATCAGAATTACGATTGGTGATAGTCAGCGCGAGTTGGACCGGGCTACCCCTCGCTGGGTCAATCAACAGGTGAATCGCCGGCGGGAGGACGCAAAGAGAGTGTGTGTAAAGGTGGTGATTAAGGAGTCGCGTTTGGACTTTACTCTTTCGACACCGTCCTGCCAAATGTCCGGCGGTAGCCGGCCGCCCCGCCGGGAGGAAAGGGAGATTGTGGACCTTTGGGACAAGCAGGGGCTCAACGGTACGGACTTTGCCGGGGGCAATGTGGTGACTTTTCTCCGGCAATTACGCAAGAAAATCTGATTGTCAGCCGATGTTTGTGACACCTAATACTCCATACAGGAGTCCAAGATAAATGCCTCAAACAAAAGTTTTCGTTAGTTCAGTAATGCGATCATTTGCTGATGAGCGAGAGGCTGCCAGCGCTGGGATTAA
>JAGXLK010000036.1 GCA_018334735.1 Planctomycetota bacterium
GCAATATCTTACCGTCGGCACGCTGAAGAAAAGCCGTTGTTACATGTCGAATCTGCATCGGTGCTGCCCTGGTTTACGAGGTGCAACGAACTGTTCCATTCTTTACCCGCAGATCGCTTATTTGCCAGAGAGTTCGCATTTTCAATACTGTCTTTCCTGCCGTTTTCCTCTGATCAGCCGTGAAAAATTCTCTCCGGAGCGTAGTGAACCCGTGTGCGTCAGAATTCCGGGCGAATATCCACGATTTGGTTTTCGTGGACCTCGGCGTTGGCCATTTCGTAGGCTTCGAAATACTGCCGTGCGACGACCTCCCAGCTGATTACGTTCATCAGATATTGATAAAGATTATGTCCCAATTTCCACCGCAGCCCTTCATCCGTTGCGAGACGAATTATTTTTTGCCTGAGCATGTCTTTGTTTGTGAACAGCAGTCCGCCTTCGCTTTCGAGTGTCTGAGCCGTGAGTCCTTCAAGTGGGGCGGTGGTGACGAACGGTTTATTCAGGGCCATAATACGCGCGAGGGTTCCTGACTGAGTTTCGTCGAGAGAAGGCAACAGCACAAAATCACAGATGGCCATCACTTTATAATAGACGACGCCTCTGGGTGTGAATTTGAAGAAGTCCGCAAGCCCTTTTTCTGCCAGAACCTTGACACCTCCCATATATTCGGCATAAGCGCCAATATCGTGGGGATCGCGGAGGTCTCCGGCTGCAAGAAGCACCCATTCTTTGCCCGTTTTCTCCCGTAGGGTATCACAGATATCTTCCCACATGTCAGTTACGATATCCCAGCGTTTATTCCGCTGGATCCACCCCACGAGTCCGATGACGTGTTTGTCTTTCAAGTGTCCCAAACCTAACTCATCTTTGAGCGCAGAGACTTCATCGATGGCGTATCTGCGATCAGGTCGGGCTCCGTGAGGAATGATCATGATATTGCGCGGCAGGTCCCATTTATGGGCCGAGAAGTTCCATTCTAATCGCCATTTTTGATATCGACATTTGAGGAACAGCATGTTTGTGCGTGGTGCGAGCTTATGGACGAACTCTTCTTCGTGATCTTTCATCCGACCATGGACGGTATGGGGCTCTACGACTCGGGGGACATCTTCAATTTCTTCAAGCAGCCGGAGAAAACCTTGATTTAAGTCGGATTCCCCATTTTCGTCCACATAGTTGTATAGCCCATATTCATGCTGGAGGTGGACGACATAGGGATCCAATTCGTGGATCTTATCAGCGACAGGTTTATACCAGTCTTCGCGGTCCATATCGATGATGGGGAAGACATTATCTCCGGCACCGTCGGTATGAGATATCGTATAGCAGGGTCGGTCCGGTTCCTGTTTTTGTATAAATTCGAGAGCTTCTTCTGCGAACGTTGCAATCCCACACTTTCTCGGCGGCCAGCTGCTGGCCATGATGATGGGTTTTTTGTCGGCCATTTCGACTCCGTTTTTGTAATTCAAAGAATTTATTTAAAAACTATTTCCCGGTTTTTGCCGCGCGCCGAGATCGAATCATGATTCGATCTTGTTCGGAGTATATTTCAGTAAGTGTTAGCAGCGAAAGCATGCAACAAAGAGTGCTTTCAGCTCCTTGATTCTGGTTCGGACCTTCCGCGGTAAGACCGTCGGCGCAGGCCCCCGTGCTGAAGTCGTACAGGGGGACTCCCAGGTCGTTGACGCCTAAAAACCAGTCGAACGCGGTTCGCATGTGGCGTAGATATTCCCGTTGTCCCGTGGCGCGAAAAGCTGTTTTGCATGCTTCTACCAATCCACAGGCGTCTATAGGCTGTTGGTCAAACTGCGCCGGTTCGTCATCCTTCTGATGCCAGCCGTTGTTGCCGACGAAGGAAAGATGTCCATCTTCGCTCTGCGATTTACCAAGCAAGAAATCAAGGCTCTGAACCCCAACATCGAGGTAATCTTCTTTCCCTGTTATTTCATGGGCGAGAAGCAGACTATGGGGGAGCATAGCATTATCGTACGTGATGTACGGCTCAAACCAGAGCCAGTCGTTTTCGGTGTGAGCGTGAAAAGCGTCCAGGTTCTTGCCGGCGAGGGCGTCAATTTTTGGCTCGATATCGTGGGCCTCGGGGTAACGTTGCAGGTAATAGTAGAATCCCAGAATTGCATTGGCTCTACCTCTCAGGCTCAGCATTTCAAGAAGGTTTTGGTTTTCCACAGAATTTTCGAACAGTTCGGTAGCCAGAGGCAGCATCTGGCGATTTCCACGATATATCACGTAGCCCAGCCCCCACAAAGCTCGCCCAAGGCAATCATCGCTTCCGACTTCTTCGATGAACTGCCTATCGTAGCTCATAAAATTGCGGAAAAGGCCATCTTCTCTTTGCGCGTAATGCACAAAGCTGAGATAAATGTTGAGCAAACGTTCGGCTTCGTCGTCATTAAATAAATCGAGATACTTTGCCGCGACAACCATCCCCCGGGCGTTATCGTCGGTGGTATAGCCATGCTGGCGATTGGGCACGGAGAAGTGGGCATGTTGCAAAAGCCCGGTATCATCAGTGAGGCGGGAGAGATGGTTCAGTTTTGGTCTTGGCAAACCTGTGATCGGCAGCAAATGCCGCATAGTGGTATCCGGCATTGCGGAACGCACTCGCGCGGCACTCATAGCCGAGCGGAAAGTGTCGATGTATTGTCGTCCGACCTCCGGCCAGACCATATCACGACTGTATTCGTAGGCTTCAGCCCGGATATCCCTGAGTCGATCGGGATTGTCAAGCAGTTGTAGCAGCCCGTCGCTCAGCGCTTCGGAGTTTTGGAAATCCACAAGAATGCCACGTCCATCCCCCAGCAGTTCCTCTGCGTACCAGTAACGAGTGGAGACAATGGGTTTACCGGCTCCGAGTGCATAGGCAAGAGTTCCACTTGTGATTTGCTCACGGTTCGGATAGGGGGTGACGTAAATGTCAGCGGCTTTCAAGAATTCGCAGAGTTCCTCCTGTTCCACAAAACGCCCGATAAACAGGACATTTTTCTGAAGTCCGAGGTCCCGGGCTCTTCGCTGGAGTTTCAACCGATAACTTTCGCCTTCTCGCTCTTTGATTTCCGGATGGGTAGCTCCGAGGACGATGTAGCACAGATCAGGATGCTTTTCCACAACCGGGGGAAGGGCTTCGATCATGTATTCAATGCCTTTGCCCGGGCTGAGGAGCCCAAAAGTTAGAATAACTTGCCGTCCTTCCATATCGAATTGATCTTTGTAAAGGTCGGGTTCGACAAGCGGGAGTTGTTCGACACCGTGGTGGATGAATTTGATTTTTTCATCGGGGGCATTGTAGATATCCTGGAGAAATCCCACACCCTTACGGCTCATTACTACCAGGCGCTGGCTCAGGACAATTAATTCATCCATTACCTCCTGTTGCCCCTCTGACGGCTGATCGAGTATGGTGTGAAATGTTGTGACGACGGGACAGCGTAGCTCGCGAAGCATATCGAGAACATATGCACCGTCCGGACCTCCGAAAATTCCGAATTCATGTTGGAGCGAGACCACGCCGACGTTGCTGTAATTGACGAATTCGGCGGCTTCAACGTAATCGACGCGGGCTCCCTGATCGATTTTGTGTTTGACCATGTCGGGATAATCGTATTCTGCGCTCGGGTTGTCGATTGCCACAATCATGGAGCGCAGACGTCCATCCATCTGCCCCAGACAGGCTGAAGAAAGGCTGTTTGTGAATGTGCCAATCCCGCACTGTCGAGGAGGGAATGTGCTGATATAGGCGACGGCATCCTGATTTCTGTCTTCATTCAAAGCTGCATTACTCACTAATTTGACCGGTTTGACGGTTCGAAAAAAGTTCCCGAATGGATAACGAGGTAGATTATAGCTCAGGGGTGCCAGGCATGCAAACTTTGGTGCATATAGCGGACGAACAAGGAAATGCGTGCAAAGGAACTTGTCAGATTTGACACGCAGGTGCGTTCCAGTTACGCTCACTGGCTATATTACTTCAAAAAGGAGAAAAAAGTGCCTGAACCCGTGAAAATAATGCCCTGTCTGGATATGAAAGAGGGTAAGGTTGTTAAAGGTATCCATTTTGTAGACCTGCGAGATGCAGGCGACCCGGTGGAGTGTGCCCGAACTTACTGCGAACAGGGCGCCGACGAGCTGGCATTTCTTGATATCACCGCGACAGTCGAAAACAGAAAGACAATGCTGAGAGAATTCAGCGAGGTCGCTGAAGTCAGCACGGTTCCGCTCACTCTTGGAGGGGGAATTAAATCTCTTCATGATATCGAGGGTGCGCTGGATGCGGGAGCAGAGAAAGCGAGTATGAGTAGTGCTGCCGTCAGAAGTCCCGATCTTATCGAAGAAGCTGCCAGAGAATTCGGGTCAGAGCATATTGTTGTAGCGGTTGACGCCGACGCGTCCGGAGAACTCCCATCTGGTTATGAAGTGTATATCGATGGGGGACGGACGGCGACAGGGATAGACGCTCTGGAGTTTGCGAAAGCGGCAGAAGACCGAGGCGCCGGCACAATACTTCCCACAAGTAAACGGACGGATGGCACAAAAAACGGATACGATATTGAGCTGACTGGAGGTATCGCTGATTGCGTAAAAGTGCCGGTGATTGCCAGTGGGGGTGCTGGAGCAATTGAACACTTCTACGAAGCGGCTACCGCGGGGAAAGCGGATGTATTACTGGCCGCGAGTGTTTTCCATTTTGGCGAAATTAAGATACCGGATCTTAAAGAATACCTGAAAGATAAAGGGGTCGAGGTGTTTTAATGATCCGGTGGGTATTTGCAAATACTTATTCTTGATTGTTGGAGAGAACGTCCCCGTATTCGTCAATTTTCTCAAGCAATTTCGCGGTCCCGCGGGCCACGGCCGTCATGGGATCTTCGGCCAGCCTGGCCGAAAGACCGGTTTGTTCGGTTAACAAACTGCCCAGTCCGGTAAGTTGCGATCCACCTCCGACGAGCGTGATACCTGTATCGAGCAGATCGCTGGCGAGTTCAGGAGGCGTATTGTCGAGACAACTCCGCACGGCCTCAATGATTCTTTGGATGGGCGGATTGAGGGCTTCCCGCACTTCTTCGCTGGTGATTTCGAGTTTCCGGGGCAGTCCCGCAGCGATGTCTTTTCCTTTGACCTCGCATTTGAGTTCCTGGTCAAGTGGAGCGACAGAGCCGATTGCAATTTTGACCTCTTCAGCCGTTCGCAGGCCGATGTCAAGGCCATAGACATCCCGAACATATTCTCGAATCGCTTCATCCATTCCGTCGCCTGCTACACGAAAACTTTCGAGTGTGACTATTTCTCCCACGCTCAAGACAGCCACCTCGGTTGTCCCGCCTCCGATATCGATAACCATTGTACCCATGGGCTCGCCAATAGGTAGCCCAGCTCCGATAGCCCCGGCTTTCGACTCAGGGATGGTATAAACTTCTCTGGCCCCGGCGTTGATAGCGCTACTTCGAACCGCCTTTTTTTCGACAGCTGTTACGCCGCTGGGGACGCTGATAACCATGCGTGGGCGTCCGCCCCAGCCGTGTTTTTGGACGCGTTTGATGAAATAACGGAGCATAATTTCCGTCAGTTCGAAGTCAGCAATGACTCCGTCTTTGAGGGGACGTACAGCCCGGATATTCTCCGGGACTCTTTCCAGCATCTTTTTTGCTTCGTTTCCGACGGCCCGTCCATTCATCGGGACTTCGCCCGGCGCCCCACCTGTCTTAACGGCGACCACCGAAGGCTCCATCAGTGCGACGCCTTTTCCGGGGATACAAACAAGAGTGTTGGCTGTGCCCAGATCAATACCCAGATCTGGAGCGCCCAGATTCATCGCAAAACTTAGAATTTTCTTGAGGGACAAACCCTTTTCCCAACCCACTTTCATCCTCTTAACGAGTCGTCAGGAAACATGCGAACCGGCCTTATTACATTTATTATACGCGAGCGTCGGCCCCAAAATCCAGTTTGACTTAAGGGGAATTGTGAATAATCGGAAAAAACAAAAAAAAGCCACGAAATTACCGGCTTTTGCACCGATTTTTCCCGTGGCTCTGCAGACGCCAGATGGATCATCATTGAACGATCCACCACTCTCCTTTTTTCGATATGAGATCCAGGCCAAGTTCTTTATCGCTATTTACCACTTCTATCTTTGCAGTGGTTCCCTCCACCGAACTCTTAAGTTCTGGCTTTTCCGGGATCCTCGGCAGCCCTGAGGTGAACTCTTCTCGAACAGCTCCCCGGTCTTCGGAGGCGACGTATTGTAAGGCCTCAGCGATTTGATCTGCCCGGACATGCGAGAGAAAAGCTTGAACTACTTTTTCGGGACTTGAGCGATCAGCGTTGCTCTTTTCCTGTTCGGTTTCTAACGGCGTTGTTCTGGCGGCCCCGGATTGTTTTGCTTCGTAATCCTGGATTTCCAACCAGGTAAACGCCGTCCCAAGGGCTAACATGATGCATGCGCCAATCAGAACGGCGATCAAATAGGCATTGTCACCCATGTGACTTTTCCCTTTTTAATCAGCGGATGCGTGTGGTGGCGTTATCGCCTACTCGCAGAGGAGAGGGAATGCCGAGACTTCTATCGACTCTGGCGACACTCATGTTCTCCTGAACGTCCATCACGTAAACCTTGGCGATAAATCTTTTGTCCCGGTAGACGATGAACGGGAAACCAACTCTCACTTTACTTTCTTTGCCTTTATTCAACACGACAGCGCCCAAATCTTTATCAATCCGAGCCACTTTGGCGTCGATAATCGGCGGGGGTTTCCGACCGGTATGGATACCACGGCGCTCAAGTTCGGCCAGCTGACTTTCAAACTGGTTACGCTCGTTTTTGACCTTTGCAACTTCTTCGTTCAGGTTGGCAATTTCACCATCGAGAGCATCGATCTTTTTGTCCCGATCGGCTACTGTCGACTCGAGATTTGCCACCTGGTTCAACAGCGCTTGTTGACCTTTTTTGAGTTTGCCAATTGTTGCGTCCCGCTGGTCGATAATCCCATTTTTTTGTCCCACTTGTGTCTCAAGATCTTTTACCCGGTTGATCCTGTCGGTCAGGCGATCATTGAGTGTTTCTTTATCTTTACTGAGAGTCCCGATCCGATCGTTTGCCGCATCAACCTTGTCTGTAAGGTTGGCAATTTCACGTTTCAGGGAGTTCTTCAGCTGATCTTTGCTGCTTAAGGTGCTCTGCAACTCTTTATAGTATTTCTCCTTTTTCTTCTCAGCTTCATCGTACTTCTTTTTTACGGTTGCATATTTGCCGCGCCATTGCGTGCGCTTCTGATAGAGCATCATTTGCGAGACCGCAAAGCCGGTACTCAACAGCAACACAAACACAACCAATACTTTTGCGAATGCGTTCATGAATTACCTCCTGGCGTCATGATTTTCCCCGGGATGCGCAGTCGCGTATCATGCAAGTCCCGTGACAATCGAGTTAAATTATACGGTTGCGTCTAACAAAGTCAAGCGCTTTTGGGCAAAAAAAACAAACTTATCCCATAGATCCTTCAAAGCGACCCCGCTACTGTTCTGCCGGATTTTACCGGGCGCAATGTAGAAAACCAGGTTGTTGCTCCGGCGTTTGAATTCCCACTCTCACAATGTACAATAAGTCAGAGTAATCGTCCAGTGGGTTTTCGCTTCTGCTTGGCTTTTGTGCACGAACTGGGAGCCACTAATCTTTGTTTGAGCATAAAGCTTTTACCATGTTGTAAGTCAAAAAGCAAAGTGATATTACTCAGAAAAATGGAATTCGAGTCTCTTTTAAGAAAAGGAGAGGATTATGCCAGAGTTTCTGAACCCGTTCAGCGGAATAACACCCGATCGTAAAATGACCGAACGAGAACTGGCCCGCGCCATTCGGCTCTCCCTTGCGGCTGAACAGGAAGCTGTTCATCTCTACGAATCTCTCGCTGATGCAACTGACAACGAACTGGCTGCCAAAGTGCTTCAGGATATTGCCGATGAGGAGAAGGAACATACCGGCGAATTCTATCGTCTGCTCGATATCCTCCTCCCGGATGATCATGAATTCCGCGAAGAGGGCGCCGAAGAGGTCGACGAAATGGCTGAGGAACTGGGCGAAGACTGAAACTTCCCTCGAAACCCGTGAAACCAGCGACGGCCCGCTTGCGTGCGCGTAATCGGGCCGTTATTCTATTGCACACTTTTCTGCTGACAAAAATACTCACCGTCTTACTCAAAGTATCAGGAGACAACAGATGGCGAAGATCAATTTTGGGGGAGTTGAGGAAACTGTTATCACGCGGGATGAATTTCCACTGGAGAAGGCCCGTGAAGTGCTTAAAGACGAAACAATCGCCGTCGTCGGATACGGCGTGCAGGGGCCCGCACAGGCGAAAAATATGCGAGACAACGGTTTCGATGTCATCATCGGACAGGCCCCCGACCACGGTGATTACTGGCAGAAGGCCATCGATGATGGCTGGACGCCCGGTGAGACCCTTTTTCCGATAGAGACGGCCGTCGAACGGGGCACAATCGTCCAGTATCTCGTCTCGGATGCCGCGCAAATGCTGCTCTGGGAAACCATTAAACCACATCTCAATACCGGCGACGCTCTGTATTTCTCGCACGGTTTCTCGATCGTCTACAGCGACCAAACCGGCGTCGTGCCGCCCGAAGATGTCGACGTCATTATGGTCGCCCCTAAAGGCTCGGGCACTTCGGTGCGACGGAATTTCCTGGAAGGCAGCGGCATCAATTCCAGCTTCGCTGTCGAACAGGACGCCACCGGCCGCGCCGAAGAAAGATGCAAAGCCGTCGGAATCGCCATCGGTTCAGGCTACCTCTTCCCCACAACGTTCGAAAATGAGGTCCACAGCGATCTCACGGGCGAGCGCGGCGTGCTCATGGGAGCCCTCGCGGGAGTGATGGAAGCCCAGTACAACTGCCTGCGCGAACACGGGCACAGCCCGAGTGAAGCGTTCAATGAAACCGTCGAAGAACTCACTCAAAGCCTCATTAAGCTCGTCGCCGAAAACGGTATGGACTGGATGTATGCCAATTGCAGCACCACCGCACAGCGTGGAGCGCTCGACTGGCGACATAAGTTCCGCGAGGCCGTGGAACCGGTTTTCGATGAACTCTACAAACGAGTGGAAGACGGCACCGAGACCAAAATCGTGCTCGAAGCTAACAGCCAGCCCGACTACCAGGAAAAACTCTCGGAAGAACTGCGAGAAATCCGGGAATCCGAGATGTGGCAGGCCGGAGCCGCCGTGCGAAGCCTGCGACCGGAAAATTGGGGAGAAGACAACGAGGACTGAAACTCCCACTATAATTTGAAAATGGGCGTCCGCGGGCTTCTCCATGCCGGCCGACGCCTTTTTCTTTTTGCCCCCGGGTCAAAGAAAACCCGTCATGAAAAAAATAACCGCCAGTTGCTACGCCGCGCTGTCCCTCGCCCTCGTGCTCGGAATTATGCCGGATGCCGGGGCCGGTCAACCCCGGTCCTTCCACCGAGTCGGCCAGATAACCCTTCCCGGGGGCTATGTCAGGATCAGCCAGGCGCCGGGAGGGGCGATGTATTTCCTGTCCGGCGGCGAAAAAGGTGCCCTGGTCATCCGGGAGAACGATAAATTCCGGAAACTCGATGAAGGCGATCTCGGTGATGTCGCCGCCGCATATTTCGGAGGGTGTTATTACTCCAGAGCCGGCGACCTCTGGGCCTACAATATCCTCGGCAAACAGGGGCGCATTCTGATCCCCGCGTTCCTCGGGAAACTCGCCGGCCGAGGCCGCCTCTTCGTCGACCGGATGGGCCGAGTTTGGATCGAAGGTGCCTCTAAAATGCAGACCCCCGGGGGAAAGCTCAAAAAGGTCCCGGGTGTCCCGGACGAATACCTTAACCCGGCACCGCGCACGGTCGATCAGTTCGGTCACAAATGGGCGCTCATCTCCAAAATCGACTCTCCCGGACGTAGAATCGGGGCGCTTCGGACCACACAGCCGGATGAATGGAAGCTTTTCAAAAAGGCCGACGGCGCTCCCGAGGCCCGCTGGCATTCGTTGATCAGCGACGAATACGGATTCATCTGGGCGGCGACGACCCGGAGGATTGTCTGTTTTGACCCCCGAAACCCCGAAGACGGATGGCGCAGGGCCAAAAGTGAGACGACTGTCGAAAGCAAGATACTCTCCCTTGCCGTCGGCCCGGATGGGGAAGCGCTGGCCGGTTTCGGAGACGGCACCATCAAACACCTGAGCGTGGAAAAAGAAGAGGGCGTCCTCGTAAGACCCTGGGAGACCAGAGGCCTCCCGGACGCGCCCGTTCGAGCGATCCGGGTCGATCATCAAGGCGGCATCTGGGTCGTCTGCGGTGAAGCGTTCTTCCGCAGGCCGCCGCCCCCCCGCGCCTGGCAAAAAGACTGGCGCCCCCTCCCGAGACTACCCTTCGGCAATCACGATATCTGGGGCGATGTGCTTGAAGGCAAACTCTACATCGCGGGCGGAATGGCCAGTCACGGCTACCCGGCCCAACATTCCTTCCTCGACGAGGTTCTTGTCTTCGACCCGAAACGAAATCTCTGGTCGGTCGTGGACCGGCTGGACCGTCCG
>JAGXLK010000037.1 GCA_018334735.1 Planctomycetota bacterium
GGGCGCCTCGGGGTGTTCTTTGGCCGAATACTGGCTTGTTATCGTGCTGCTGCCCGCCACCTCGGTGCTGAGCGGGTCGGGCTGGTCGGTGAGATTCTCAAGCACCAGGTCATTGTCGATAAGATGCTTATCCTTCCCGGGCCCGGGTGAATTCTTGGACTTGCCCGCGGCAAAAACGCCCATGGAAACAAGCAGAGAACCGATAAGAACCGAAAGCAAAACCCGCCTGCGACACGCCACCTGGGTAGTCATACGACGGCCTCGATCCAATTGGAACCGGGCGACTCCCCATCTGCCCACAGCTTCGGTATGTCTCGCTGCACAAGACACCCTGCGCCCGCCGAATCGAAATCCATTTTCAAAACCTGTGCTGTCCTGCAATATTTATGCGAAACCCCGCCCGGCGGTTTCGATGTTTTTAAGTTGCCCGTGAAGCTGCCACATACTGCCGTCTCGGCCGTCTCCCGATTGGCACTTCTGATTATATGGATTGAAATTAGAAAGTCAAGAGTTAATTTGGAAGAATTCTATAATGCAGCTTAATGCACGGAATGATGCCGGGAGCCGGTTGTAAGGGACACGTTTTTCGCCTGGCAACAAAAAAAGCGGGCGGACCCGGGTCGATCCGCCCGCTGAGGGGCTTCTGTCGGGGAGGGGGAACTCACCCGACAGCGCGTGGTGCGTTGGGCATTATTTGGTAGGAGCACCACGCTTGTAGGGACAGGCAGCTGGGGGCAATGATAACAGCGTAACGGAAAACGAAAAACGGCGGTGCCACACATGGACACGCATTAAACGAGCGGAGGCGAACATTGAACATTTGACATCGACACAAATGGCGTCCCCGGCTGTTAGTCCCCGCAGAAAGCGCGGCGTTTTTCGCCCCGGGTGTGAACCCGGGGTTTTGTGACCGCAGTTTCCAAAAGAACCCCCGCAGGGGGTGACACGATCGGACAGACCAAAAGCCTTCGATTGAGGGATCTATTTTGTTGGGCCATCTTTTGTCCCCACCGGGCTACATCTGCTCCGCCCGCCCTTCGCCAGGCCCAGGGCCGTCAGCGTCGTCGAACGGCTACGCGGGCTAAGCGTTATATTCCCCCCCTGAACGTGCCCTTCACCAGGACCTGTTTGCGGCCGCGATTCTCTCGCGGTTCTCGGCCAGCAGCCCTGAGAATCGCTCCACCACCTCAGCATTCTCGGGGTTTCCAGCTACGTTCACGTTCTCATCGGGATCGCTGTCGTGATCATACAGCATACGTGCCTCAGTCTCGCCGTTTTCATCGCGCCATTCGGTGAAAAGGAAATTTTCCGTGCGAACCGATTCGCCTCCATACCACCGGCTATAGGCGGCATCTTTCACCCGCGCATCGGGATCGTCCAGAGTCGATACCAGACTTACGCCCGCCAGATTATCGGGCTCATCGATCCCTGTCAGCTCGCATAAGGTCGGATAAATATCGGCGAACTCGCTGATCGCATCGGTTTTCACACCACCGCGCTGGTCCGGCACACGGAAAATCAAGGGCGCATTCAGAGATGTTTTGAAATTGCAGTGTTTGCACCACATTCCGTGTTCACCGAGCTGCCACCCGTGGTCGCCCCAGACCACGACGATGGTGTTCTTGGCCAGATCATTTTCGCGCAACGCTTGCAGCAACCGTCCGATCTGGGCATCCACGAAACTTGTGCAGGCGTAATAACCATGGACCAGGTTCCGCGCCATATCGTCCGGCACGGGACCTTCTTCCGGAATATCGAAATACGCGCGAAGTTCGCCAAAATTATGAAGCGCCTGTTCCGGAGCGCCCTCCGGGGCAAATGGATTATCCGCCAGGTTAACGTCATTCTCGCCGTAGAGATCCCAGTATTTTTTCGGCGCGTTAAACGGCAGGTGGGGTTTCAGGAACCCCGCGGCGAGGAAAAAGGGTTTGTCGGATCGCTTGAGCGATTCCAGTTCCGCGATCGCCCGGTCGGCGATCCGTCCGTCGAAATACGCATTATCCGGCACCTCAGCGCATTCGTACGGCGGGCCTCGGTGACCTTCCTCCTTTGCCACCGCTATTGCCTCGGGCGTGAGGTAATTGCGCCATCCGACGCCTTTATTCGAGGAAGGTCTCCAGGGCTCGGCACACCAGCTCCGCTCGGCGCAGTCGGTGGAGTGGTGGAAGACTTTCCCGACCGATATCGTTTCGTAGCCATTCTCTTTGAAATGCTGGGGAAGTGTCCGGGCCGAGGGGAGATCTTCATCGACGCGGGCGAGGTAATCGACAAAGCGTTCTCTGGTGGGACGCCGCCCGCTGAGCAGGCTTGCCCGCGAGGCACCGCAGACGGGGACCTGGCAGTAAGCCTGATTGAAAAGCGTGCCTTCGCCGGCCAGCTGGTCGAGGTGAGGGGTCTTCATCTGCGACCGACCGTAACATCCGATCTGAGGTCGGAGATCATCAACGGGGATAAAAAGAACATTGGTATCTGTCATAGCAGAAAATTCCTGAGAGAGAAATGCAAACTGAGAGTTGCCGCAGTTTTAATCCGTTCAGGCTCAGGCCTTTGCTGGAAGAAAACATTTTTCACGTGCATCGACGAACAAGGGCCCGTCATTATGGGACAGAAGAGCCCACAATCACAAGTGCGGACAACGCCGAATGTGCGCCGTCGATTTTTCAGGCTCTGCATCCAGCAAATCCCGCCGTTTCGCCGCAGAAAGTCGTCCACAGGCCATCAGCCGCCACCCGCCCTCCTGCTATTTTGATCCCGTCTTAAGAAGGTGGTAATATCTACGTTTTCGTTTGCGAGAAAACCGAAGGTCGTTGTTTAAGACAAGGGAAGATTCAAATCATGAGCACTCAGGTAGCGCTTGAGAACATCAATCTGGAATCGTGTTCCCGCTGGGGCCACACCGAATACAGTCTCGGTTATCACAAAGGGTATCTCGCGGAACGGGCCGGCGTCTCTGAAGACGATCCTGATTTCATGCGAAAAGCCTACGACCGTTTTAAGTTTGACATGATCTGGCACACCAACAACGGGTTGATCAACTGGGGTGAAGCTGGCCGCATAACGGACATGGGACATGCTTCTTACGCCTCCGATGGCAGCGACCAACGCCTGAGCACCGAATCGCCCTTCCATTCAGCGGAAGAGATATGGGAATTCGACGCCGTCGAGGAATACGGTCTGCCGGATTTTGACGACCAGGTCGAAGCATACGAACAGTTGATCCGGAGCCGGAGGGAGATGTATCCGGACCAGCTCACGACCGGAGGATACTACCGAACCATTATCTCGGGGGCCATTGATGCGTTCGGGTGGGATATGCTGCTTCTCGGAACATCCGACCCTGTGAAGATGGAGAAAGTCTTCGACAGTTTTTTCCGCCGGACTCTTTTTTTCATGAAAGCCTGGGCGGAGACAAGCACCGAGGTCGTTATTCAGCATGACGATTTTGTGTGGGCGGATGGTCCGTTCATGTATCCCAAAATTTACCGCGAGGTCATCATTCCGCGGTACGCCGAACTCTGGAAACCCATTCACGAAGCCGGGAAAAAGGTTCTGTTTTGTTCTGACGGGAATTTCACGGAATTTGCAGGCGATGTTGTTGACGCCGGGGCCGACGGACTCATTTTCGAGCCCTGCATGGATTTCGGAGATATGGTCGATAACTTCGGCGAAACCACATGTCTGGTGGGCAGTTTCGTGGATTGCCGTGATCTGACATTCGGGAAATGGGATAAGGTCCACGAAGATATAGACAGGACATTTGAACGCTTCCAGGATTGCAAAGGGGCAATCTTCGCCGTCGGAAATCACCTGCCCGCCAACATTCCTGGTGAAATGCTCGACCGGTATTTTGAACGGGTTCTACCAGGATTGGATTCCCGATAATCCATCGGACGAATTCCCGTTACCACCTGAACTCCAGAAATGCGTCGTACATCGCTTTAATATTTTCGAGCGGCACGTCTTCGCTGATTTCTCCGCAGGCAACGATCCCCCCTTCCGGCGTGCCGAGCTGGTGGAACAGATCAAAGATATACTCCTCGACCTCACCGGGAGAAACGAACGGCAAGACCTGCTGGCGATCGAGGTCTGTGCGAAAGCAAACCTTGCCTGAAAACTCTTTCAACCTCTCGATATCCATCACAGAAGACTGGCAGTTAATAACATCGACTCCGACGTCCAGAAGATCGGGGATAATTTCCAGGATATTGCCGTCGCTGTGAAACCACACGTCCAACCCGGCGGCCTTGACCTTCGAGAACATCTGCTTGTAAACGGGCCGGAAAATCGAACGCCATTTGGGCGGCGGGATCATGAGGCTGTCCTGGGTGCCCCAGTCGTCAGCAAACTGAAGCCCCTGATACTCCTGTTCCAGCCAGCGGTCCATCCAGGAAAGGTTGAACGCGAGCAGATCGTCGCGAAGCCTGTAGAACTCCGGGCTTTCCGTCATGATATCCACAAGAAGCGGTTCGAAACCATGCAACTGCTGCAACTGCTCGAAAAAAGTGATCCACGCACCCCGGGCGTAAAACTCGTCGCTCGTTCCGACCATGTGGCCGCTGTAGAGTTTGTATTCGGGAACTCCGGCCTCAAAGATCTGCGGCCATTCGTAGTCGTCATAATTGGAATAGTCCGCATCAATGGGAAACTCAACGGGAATCCCGCAACGGCCTTCGACGGTTACCTTCCACACCGTTCCGAAAGCGTCAACATTGGTTCCTTTCTTATACAGTGGCGGGAGTTTATCCCGCGGCAACTCCGGCAGCAGGTCCCAACCAAAATCTTCCGGAACATCCTCAAGCACTTCGTTCAACGCATCTCCGTAGTGATACTGCGCCGACGGCAAAATCGCGTGAGAAACGGGGGGACGATCCGGATTCTCGAAATTAATGGCCCTGACGACTCTCTCTCGACTTTTCATGGATTTTCCGCACCTCCGAAAAGCTCACAGCGACCTTCTCCGCGAAACAACAAATTGTAAGCTATGAGCCGTCGGAGGGCACATGCAAACAGCCATAACATGGTAAAACACATGATTGTAAATAAAGGGGACGATCATTATCTTGATAAAGTGATCTCCGATGATAAACTACTGAAAAATCGATGCGCTGTTTTTCGCCCTGCCTCTCGAGCTAAAGTCGATCGTTTTTCTTTCAGGCTCTGCCTGAATCGGCACGTTATCAGACTTCTGAATTTTTAAGAAAAAAACCGCATGATGGTCCGATACGGTATCGTTGGAGTCGGCAACTGGACTCGTGGGACGCATCTTCCCAATTTACTCCGTGTGGAAGACGCGCGAATCAGCGCTTTATGCAGTCGCAGCGAGGCCAACCGCCGCGCCGGTGCCGAGATGTGTCCCGACCCCCCTCTCCTTTTCGAAAAGTGGGAAGGACTACTCGCGTGCGATGAAGTTGACGCCATTATTATTTGCACCCCGAATGTATTGCACGCGCAGCAGGCCACCGAGGCGCTTCGCCTGGGCAAACACGTTCTATGCGAAAAACCCGTTGCCCTCGAACGTAAGCAGGCCGAAGAACTCGCGACGGCCGTGCGGGAATCCGACGCGATTTTCGCCGCCGGTTACGAGCTGCGTTCCGCGGACGTTGTGCGTGTCGCCCGTGACGCAATTGAGCGGGGCGATCTCGGGGAACTCCTGATGGTCACCGTCCGTTTCTGGCGACGCTGGGGGCCCATGGATTCGGGGTGGCGGGGAGATCCTTCTGTCTCCGGCGGAATCATCCACGAACTTTACTCCCACACGGCCGATCTGCATGCGTGTCTGATTGGTGAGGTGCCGGAAAAGATATGCGCCCGGGGCGCCGCCGTAAAGGGGCCGCCCTACTGGGATCGCATGGTGGTCAGCGCCGATTACCCCGGAGGTATCATGAGCGTCGGGGAAGTCTGTCTGCAGGCGACGGGCGCACCCGAAAACTACCCGTTCCGGATTTGTGGCACCGAGGGTCGCCTGGAGGGCGACATAGTGACCGGACAGTTGAACCTCTTTCAAGGGGCAGATGTGGAGGACCTCTCTCCCCGAAGAGACGGCGAACCCATCAACGGATTTCCCGGGTCCCTGGAACTGGTGCATGAATTCACCGAGTGCGTGCTGGGCCGGCGGGAACGGCCCCGTGCGGGGCTCGAAGAAGCCCTCGGGACTTTCGGGACCTGTCTGGCGATCGAGCAGTCGCTTGCCAAAGACCGCCCCCTTTGCCCATCCGATCAGCTTGTCCGACAGTAATGCAGCTCTTTCTTGAAAGGTCCGCGCATGACAGGCCGACCTAAAAACCATTTCAAGATGCTCGTCCCGTTCATGATTGGCCAGAAGCGCTACATATCCCGCACCTCGTTGGTCTATCTGAGCGCTTTTATGCTCTGTGTTTTCGCGACGAAACTTTACGGGGTTCTTCCCACGGAGCACTCTTACCAGAAAACTCTTCGCCGTTATCTGGCCCGGATGAATACGGAGGATTTTGCTGCAGGGAAAACTGAATTCAGCTACAGCGAAAACTTTGAACTCACTCCAGAAGAGGTTTACAGACATTGGATCGTTTTTGCCCGAGGACGCTATCGGATGCCCGCGATGAATGGTTTAAAACCTGCCGCCGAAGACTTCACTCTGAACGCCATCGAGAAAGGCAGTGACATCATGATGAACATCCGCGACATCCAGCCGGATGCTATGGCGTGGTATACGACATGGGAATATCCGGGGAATCCCTTTTACCAGTCAAAAGCGCTGAAAAAACGTGCATTTGTCTGCGTGGCCGTTGACATGATAATGCTTGATGCTGCCCATGAGGGAGGGAATTACCGACGCTCCGACTTTCTGGGAGGTTCCCTGGTCTGGCTGGCATATGTTTACAAAATTGTCAAAAACGATCTGCCTGTGGATGTCCAGAAAGCTTATGAGGTAGGGCTCAAGAAATTTATCAGGCGCCTGGAAAAATGGGGGCCAACGGGTATTCATGCGGACATGGACAGTAAAGCCGTGCTGAGTTTCTGGTATACGGCTCGCGCGATAAAGGAGCCGGCTCTTATGAAGAGAGCAGAAAAATATGCACGTAATTTCCTGTCGAAACATCTGCATGCGGCCGGCTACATAGACCATGGTGGCGGATTTGACCCCTCCTACAATGGGATCAGTCTCTATTGGTTAACCTGGGCGGCCCTGGCTACCGACTGGGATTTTGTCAGCGAAGCAGTTGGCAAAATGTGGAAACTCCGTGCTTACCTTTCGCTGCCCGATGCCGACGGCCTTCATTTCTTTGGCCCAACGCATTTTGCCACGACAATGTCTCGGAGCTCCCCGCAGGATCAATGGGCACGGCATTATCGGAACCTGGGAGCGGCAATGGTGACCGATGAGGCAAAATATCTGGCTTTCCAGAGACGCGGGAAAGGCAAAGACGCCTGGACAACCCCGAATGTGGAAGAAATGAGGGATGTCGTTAAAAAAACCGTTTCTCGCACCAACCGATACCTCTCAAAATTGCCCGAAAAGCCGATACGGAAGTGGCAAGAAAGCCATTGGGCCAGCGGATTCAACTATGCTTATGAATATTACGTCCCGGGATTCTACAATCGTCTCAAGGAATTGGAGAAAGCTGACTCTCCGCTGACCCGACCACCTTTCCGTCGAGACGAAGAGTTCATCAAAAACTTCGCGGATACCTTTCTGGTCGCTCGATACTCCGATTATGGGGCTATTATCCACACAGGGCCCCTTTCATGGTGGAACGGACATGCGTGGCTCAGCGGATTCAGCGGCGGCGCGCTTTCGGCGTTTTGGACACCTGAGGGTGGGCCTCTTTTGCTGGGACGGAACTTTAACCGGCCGTACGATAAGAAAGAACGTGATAGCTGGACAAACTGGAAGCAGTGGCAGACTCATGCAGTAAGTGGTGTAACGGCAGACGGCAAGGCGTTCAGCACGGCACGGATCGACCGCCCCCCGCTCGAAACACACTATCAGATCAAAGGTCGGTGGGCGAAAGTGGTTGCATCGGCTCCTCTCACCACTCAGAAAGGGCGCGTTCGTGCTGCTGAAAAAGGATGCCTCCGTGGTCGGGTACAATTCCGCCGTGATTTCATAGTGCGGTCCCGGGGTCTTACCGTTAAGACATCCATGGTCTCGGATGGTAAAAATATGGTGGAAGAGATGTACGAACTAATCCCCGCATTCCGTAAACATCCCTACCTGCATCGTGCTATTCAGGTTCCCTCACAGATAGAATTTTTTGTGGACGGGGACACTCTGCAAGCCACTTCCAAACCAAAGAGGGTCGAACGCATTAAGATCCAGCGTTTCAAGGGAGCGGCATTGATCGAATTCGAAAATCCGGTGATAGCCAGCCTGACAGCCAAACCCGGCCAATTTTGTCAGAATATATTGTTGGGCCTGCTTAACGGAAAAGGCAAACCGGTTGCCATACCTTCCTTCAGCATTCGCTATACTATTCGCCCTGCCAGAGATGAGCCTTGAGGGCAAGGGAAAAGCAACGCAGTCCGAAACCCTGACCTGGACCAGTATTTGGCCCGGAAGTAGTTCACTATTGCTGGGGTCGTAACGGCAGGACGGCGCAACATACTGACAGCACCGGCATGTTTTACACGCCAAATGACCTGTCCCTTATCACCCGGGGTCCTGATTTTCGCCGACGTCGAGTTCAATTTCTGCCATGGCGATCCCCATTTCGCCAGCCACTGTGTAGAAGAGGTAGGTTCGCCCATTTTTCTCATATATGCATGGATCTCGCAACTGCCGCACTTTGATTGCACTGCCATATTTCGATGGTTTGTTCTCGTAGTTGATACCTTCGTATTCCTTTTCAGGGCGGATCACATCGATCGGCCGCGACTCCTGCCAATCTTCCCAATCCTCCTCAAGTGCCACGGTGGCCGCGACAATTCGTTCCGGCGCATCGCCTTTCCGCGAATAAAAGACAACAAGCCAATCATTTCGAACGAGAACCGCGCAGTGTCGCATCATTCGAATGAAATTCCCACGGGACTCAAATCCCGTTAAGCCGTCCTTTGAACGGTACAGTTCGCCCCAACCACTGTTCCAGTTCTTCGCGATCGCGTAGTAATATCCCTTCCACTTGAACACTCGAAAGTAGAATTTGCCTAAAATCGCATCCGAAGGATCGAACGTAAGCCCATCTTGCGATAAGGCAACGCCCGTCCATTGTCCCCGTCGATCTCGAGCCGGCCCGTGGAAATACATGCGGATTTCCTTTTTTTCTTCATCGACATGAACATCCGGCGAAGCCATGTGACCCCGGAATGCTTTTGCTTCGCTGAGTTTCAGCGTGCCTCGCTTGTAAATCCTCCACGGTCCCTCCAGCGAATCGGCATAGGCCAGACGGATATATTTGCCATGGTGATGAGCAAAATACATGTAGTATTTCCCCAGAGGAGAATCGACCCATTCCGGCACGCGAATAACCGAGGGGCCATTTATGTTTTTGCCAATGGACGGGGACGAGGCGGTTGTGATCAGCGGATTCTTCGCGCAACGGCGGATTTTGATCGATCGGAGCGCATTTTCCGGAAGGTCCCGTTCTTCTGTCCCATCTGCATCTGGACTGAGAGCACATATTATTACAATTACTATCAAGAGACGAATAAGCTTATCGATCATATTCTCTCCGGGACCCGTTGAAACTGTTCTTCTTTCCTAAATGAAAGCTTCCCGACCAGATTCGTCAAAAAAGGACAATAACGTCGACTTCCACCTTATATCTTAAAACAAATATTGCCCTTTGATAACCGCAAACACCTGGCGGCAAACCTGAGCACGGTATGATAATAGACGAGAGAGGATAACTCCCCGCTTTAAAAACCCTGCGCCCACGTCAGGGTAGCGGAGCAGAAACCGGTTGCTGTATTGTTTTGAAGCCGTTTTGTCGCGGACAAATACCCTTGAATTTTTCGCAACACCCTATACTCTGTAATTAGTTTCGGTCTTTCCCGCAAAGCGAGGTGCAAAATGAAAAAATTCGTGCACAACAAGATGTTCGGTTTCACATTAATAGAACTTCTTGTTGTCATTGCCATCATCGCAATTCTCGCTGCGATGCTGATGCCAGCTCTGGAGCAGGCGCGGCGTTCGGCCTGGCGGGCATCGTGCATGGGTAATCTTCACCAGTGGCATCTCGGAATCGAAATGTTTGCCAATTCCCACAACGGTTATTATCCCGGAATCATCAACCATGGACAGGGGGCAACGGGCAGCTGTGAGTACACGAATTCTGACTATCCCAACGGGCAGTCTTTCATGGGGCCTTATGCGGCGGATCTCCCCGATTATATCAACAAGAAAATTACGCTCTGTCCCGCTGCCCCGCCAAGACCTTACCCACTGATGCCTTATGGCGACGACGGGTGCGAGTGGTATCAGGCCCAGTTGAAAGCAGCGGAAGAGAACTGGCAATTCCGAGATAATGCCAATATGGGTGGTATTTACGGTGGCATTACCGATTACACCATACGGGTTGGCTACGGTAGTCTGCATGGAGGTGTCGATTCAAGCGGCTATCGTGACTTCGACCCCAACTACTACC
>JAGXLK010000038.1 GCA_018334735.1 Planctomycetota bacterium
GAGGACCCCTTCGCTGACCAGATACCGCTGATCCCCACGGTACAACACATGCCAGCGCCCGCGGTGTCCGGTGACCGTCCGCACAAGCCCACCGCCAAGCTCGCTCTGGTGATAATTTTCAAGAACCCGCCATTCCTTGGTTTCAGCGTCTATCTCGGCCAAAGTCAGCCATGATCCCGGATTAAACCAGACACGGAGAGGATTGCGCGTATCCGGTTCTCCCCAGGTGTAGTAAGGTTGACCGCCGTACCACTCCTTCACCAGCTGTCCTTCTCCATTGAAATGCGCCACACGTCGCGGGGCGGTTCTTTCCTCGGTAACAACAAAGCCATCCTGTCCGTCAGAACAGATCGAGGTAATGTGCAGGAAATCCGTTGGAACATAAAGCCCATCCTGCCGTCCGCCCTTCCGCCCGTAGGTACTCTGGAGTTTGCCCTTCGGCGAAAAACGTTTCACCTGATGCGTGGGGGCAAATTCAGAAACCAACAAATCTCCGTTCGTTTGGTCAATCGCAAGACGCCGAGGTGATATCATTCCGGCTGCAACGACCACGCTCTGTTCACCGGAGGCCGCAACTTTGACTATCTTCTTTGAAGAAATCACGAAAACTTCGTCATTCGACCCCACTTCAACGCCCCAGGGATTCTCAATGGCCACCTCCGATTGCACCGAACCGTCATCAGGACTCACCCAGCAAACTTTATCCCTGTCGTGGTAGCTTATCACCACCGTTCTCCCCCGCGCATCCAGGTCTATCATAGAAATCGCCTGCCCGTGCTTGTAACGACGATGTTTCAGACGGCCGTCTTCGCGACGTTCATCGTCCTCGGGCAGAAGATCCCACGTGGCACGCCGGTGTCCACTTTTTGCATCAATTACCTGAATGTAGGCGTTCTGCTGCAACATATAGAGCGTCCCTTCGCCATCGCTCGCCAGAGAAACACCGCCCTGGAAACGTCCTGTCGTAACATCGCCCCGGCCACGCGTCCAGAATCGCTCCTTACCACCAAGCGATTGTTTCAAAAGCACAGGGGCCGTTTCTGTCACTGTCGCTGCGATATACATTCCGGACGAATCGACCTCGACCGAAGCCGGTCCACCATGATTGCCCACCCATCTGTCATAAGGGACGGAATCCGGATTAATGCCCAAACTCGTCACGTATTCGGCTCTAAAGCCGGGGGTGCGGAGCACCCGCCACTCGTATTCGCCAGGCTTCTGCGGATTACCTTCACGGTCCAACCCATCCCAGGAAATAATATGCTGTCCCGGTTTTTGCTTTTCAGCGCGCAGCAATTCACGTAGCAAATGTCCCTCGGTATCGTAGACGGCCGCTGAAACACGTCCGGACTCTTTAAGCTCGTATGAAAATGACACCTCACCGGCCGCACTCTTTTCCTTCATCTGGCCGGCTTCTCCCGCAAAAACACAAGCCCAGTTCGCAAGTGTGAAAACAAGAAAAACAGAAAAACTCAAGGGCCTTCTGAGTTTATGGTTCATGATTTTGCACTCTCCTGGTGAAACCGGCGTTTTCTCATGATGTCTATGTTCATGCATGTACAGAATAAAGGGGAATGGCGCCATGCGCCAGTTACAAATACCAGGATGATCCACCCCGGGAAACCCGAAAAAGATACAAGAAGACTCAGATTCAGCCCCATTGGCAATATATGAGTATCCGTTTACCGCGCGTTAACATAACTGGCGCCCGAATGTCGTTGTCAAGCAGCAGCGTAGCCGCCGCAGTAATCTGGATATCGGGCGGATATAATTACGAGATTACTCACGAAAGGAAGGATAAGTTTTGGTGCGCCGCACGGCCGACCTCTTAGCGACGGTTGTGGCTGGTTATTCTGACGTTGGACACCAACGAAACGGATGAACCAGGCAAATCATAGCCACTCCCACGACGATGGGAATCAGTCGACCGTTCGATAGCTGATTTGAGGTATTGAGAAGCAACCGCATGGGACAAGATTATAATCTTCGGACCATTGATCTCCGGATGTTATAAACTGGGATGGGCCGGTCCATCGTGGCCATGTTTCCACATTATGAAGCGGGCCAAACGCATTCCTGCGGTGCGAGACTACTTCAATGGTCAGGCCAATTTCCCTCGTATCCTGCACGTATTCCGTAATCTCAACTTCGGCCGGTTGCCAGCCGATCACTCCCGCCTCTTCGCCGTCAACCAGCACTCGCGCACAAGCACCGCTGAAATCAGGCACTTTCACGAATACTTTGCGGCTATCAGCCTGCACCGGAACGGTTCTTTCATAGGCTATCGCACCGCTGTAGAATGGCAGATCCTGCTGAGTCCAATCCCCAAAATCTAAATGAGACAAGCCCTTTATGACAGCCTCATTGCCGTTCAAAGAGACGCCAAAATATCCGAGCAAAAACATAGTCTCCAGCCCGGCATCATCGTCATAAGTTCCGGAAAGTTCTATGGTATTTGTGCCTTCCTTTACCTCCGCCACATCAAGTGGAATCACACGAATAGACCGATCGACCCACCAGCCACATTCAGCTTCCGTGGAAACGCTCTGGCCGTTCAGTGTAATTGAAAACCTCTGGGGATCCTCGAGCGCAACCTGGATAGGCCCTTTCGGAATTTCATCAACCTCAAATTCCGCACGCAACTGTACTTCCCCTTTTGGACCTTCCGCGGTTTCTTCTCTCGCCCACGGTTGGACCATTTTCCCTCCACGGGAACCAAGTCCAATTGCGTCGCGAATGGCGTTATCCACCTTGAGCACTTCTGCTGGTCCCTGCCAGTCCCCCTCCTCAATGCGGTACCAAACGCGGTCAAGCACATAAACATTCGGTTCATTCATCCGCATATCCCATCCGTCTTCCGGCAACGGCACGGATTTTACTTCTGAAGCGCGTTTCTCCTCGGACAAATCTTCTTCATCCGGTGTTATTACAAAAACAGCGCTACCGGTAGGGGCAAGTGCCCTGGAAAATTCCATGCCGTCTTCAGTGATCTCGGCTCCCGCATCCGAGCGCTCACCGGTTTCAGCGTTCCAGGCCTGTACCTGTCCTTCAGCCTCGATTTTTATCTTCAAAACCCCGGTGCCTTCCTCCCGGTTCGTATTACAGATAAACAGGTAGTAGTCCGAACCGTCCCGGTGCAATAGATACAGAACATCCCTGCACTGTTTCCCGTTCTCGTCGGTTATACTGACCACACGTGTCTCGGCCACCGAATCAACGACGGGGTCACGGGAAAAGGAAGCCTGCGCGCAGTTTCCAGCAAAGTCGAGTTCTCCCCCCTCGGGTTTGGCAGCATCCACGTATTCAGGGATCTCCCCGCAGAAAACAACTTTTCCGCCCTTTTCGGCGAACTCGCTGAGAATTTCAGCAGTGCTGCTCCGTATCGTCAGCATAGGTGGCACCAGAACTGTCTGGTAGTTCGCCTCTCCGATGCAGAGCGACTGCTCCTCAGCATCAACCTTTCCGAGTCGAGCGATCATGTCCTCGTCCCCGTAATCGAAATCCAGGTGTTCCTCCAACAACCACTGACGCAGTTGGTCGTGTTGCTGGTCCAGGATTTTGATCCGTTCATCGTCTTGCCATTCCGCTCCGGCAAGAGCCCAGACGCTTTCAACAGGGTGGACAACAAGCAGTGGGCGGACGGCTTGCCCTCGGCTGGTCAGCACAGCAAGGCGTGCAAAATAATCTTCCACAGTGCTGTAGTACCGCCACCAGGGAGATTGATAATGGATAGAAGCGGGATAATCGCGCTTGGCCTGGCCGGCCATGGTATACCAGGAGAGGTGCTGACACCTCAGATTGATTCCAAGAGCCGCCTGCCAGTCGCCAACGGCTTTGTGTCCTTCAAAACTGAAATCCCAGCCCGTGCACCCATAGGTCTCGCTCAGCACCCAGCGGCGCCCCATTTGATGCTGTACGCTGGAACATTGCTTAGCGGTTCCGTACTCGTAATTATGCTCCGTCAGGATATCGATCCCCTGAGCTTGCATATGTTCGTAAAATCGCATTGCCGATCCGACGACGCTACTCTGGGAACGAAGAGTCCCCTCCGCAAGGACATGTCCCGTGTGCATTACATTGTTCTCTTCACACCACTCCCCTATTTGCCTTGCGAAGGCATCGGAAAAAAGGAACGTAATACAATCTATATAATCCCACCGAGTCGTAGAAATTTCTTCGCCCTCGGGGGTAAAAAATATTTCAGGAAGCACATCCATGATCTCGTAGCCGTAACGTTTGCTGAACGTTTCTGGAAGCGACCCGGTCCAGGCGGTTTTCCAGGATTTCGTTCCCTCAATCGCAAAAGGCTGGACAACGTTTCCATAATTAGGTTCATCGGTAAAGATCCCGGGGATATGGTTTCCAAACTCATCGCCAACTTCCTCGCGATATCTCTCGTGCGTCACTTCGATGAAACGCTGCACGGCCTCGTGGTTCATTGTGTCGAGATAGGTGCCATTATTGTACCAGGAGGAAGGATCGTCCAGTTTGACATAGAAGCTCAGATAGCTCTCAGACTGTTCCAGGTCCGCCGGCAGGTCCTCTGTTTTCTCATACTTCTGGTACTCAATGAGAGATCCGTCCTCAATCCGGGCCACAAACCGTGTGAGGGGGGTAATTCCGAGTTCAACATTATCGGGATGTTCGGGAACCACCACGAGGCTTCGCCGCCTGTAACGTTCATCTTTCGTCACGAAGCCGCCTGCGGCCCCCGAAGGCCAGCGGTCTTCATCGTACATCCAGGCTTCCATGTCCCGTTTTCTGGCTTCATCGACGCACGCTTTGATCATATCGAACCATTCGTCAGACAAATATGCTGTCCCGAGTCCGACGCGGCTATGCATGAAGAATCCGCCGAGACCCATTTCGTCCATAACACGAATCTGGCGCCTCAATTCTTCGCCGTCAAGAACGCCGTTCCAGGCCCAGAAAGGCTTCCCTCGGTATTGTGCGTTTGGACTGACAAATTCCTGATAAACCTCTTCAGTACTCAAAACGTTCTCCTTATAAAACGAGCGGTACCGCGATTTTCAATTTTTGTCTTGCGTCGGGTTTTCGTGGTCTTTGACGATCCTGTTTTCATCTTCCCTGCATGATCTGGAGACTGAAACGATTTTTCAGGCCACTTCAACGCTCGGGCGCAAAGAGCTTTCGCCGGTTGTCCATCACGAGAAGCCAGTCCGTCCACGATTCACCTTCAGGGATTTCTTCCATGGCATCGAAACACGTGCGCATGGTCGCGCTGATTTGATCGCAATAATGAATCAGCAGCGCCTCGGGGGTCTGGGGTATGACGGGCGAGCCCCATTCTTTTTTCCCGTGATGACTGAGGATGATGTGTAGCAAAACATGTTTCAGCTCGCTAGCTTCCTCTTTATTTTCCGACTCGACCTCCGGTGTAACGTTTCGGTCCCAAAGGTTACTGATCATAGAGGAGCTTATGAAGATATGATTCAGCAGGTAGCCTTCATCTGTATGTTCGCTCACTCCACTGAGAAGTTCATAGCAGCGGATTTTCCCGATGTCATGTAAGGCGGCTCCCGCCAGCATAAGTTCCCGGTTTATCTGTTCTTCGTACTGCGCGCAGAACCGTTCAGCCAGCTCCCACACCTCAAGCGTATGCTCGGCGAGACCGCCGAGGTAGTTGTGATGGTGATGACTCGCAGCGGGACTTGTCTTGAATGACCGGGCAAATCCTTCGTTCTCGTAAAGTTCTTTCATCAAACGCTTGAGGTATGGATTGCTAAAATCGTCCCCTTGCCAATCGAACAAAGTGTTAAACGCTGCATCAGCGTCTATATCGCTGGAACGGACGTACGGAGAAGGATCGAATTCTTCCGGAGGAATAACCTCATAACGTTGAATATTGAGTTGTGTATCTCCCATATATTCGTCAACGCGAGCAAGGGCCTCAATAGCCTGCCCGACCTCCAGAGGAGCCCCGATATTGTCACTCCAAATTTTAGCCTCCAGCTGTTTGCCACCTGCACAGTTCACGGTAAGAGTGTAATAATTCTGCCCGCGTCGGTCTGTCCCAAGTCTCGATTTTGCAATCAGAAAAACGTCTGTAACAAGTTCCCCAACTTCCAGTTTGTCCGGATCCATCCCATTCTCCCATTTATATCAGTGATTCATAAACGCCCCCATCCACAATTTCGCCGAATGTGGAAACCTACCCGAGCAAAGAACCAATGTCAAGTTTCTTCGCATTTCCAGGTCGTTTCTGTCCGCCTTAATGGGCATTTTTGACTTATAAAAGATGCCACCGATATGGGTCGAAAGAAAGCAGACACCAAAAATTCCCCGCCGAACATGCGCCCCGGCCGGTCAGCATGGCCTCGATATTTCTTGAGACTGCTCCCTCACAAATGCTATTCTAGTGTAAGTCCGGCAGATAGGGTATCTTAGCTTTTTTGTCTTTCTAATAACCCGACTCCGGTTTTCCCTCTTGATTGGATGCCAGATGGATTCTCTCGTCGACCAGTTTTTGAACCGGCTCAAAGTTGAGAAAAGCTATTCTGAACATACTCTACGTGCGTATCGGACGGACCTTGAGGATTTCCGCGATTTCCTTAATGCGCGCGAAAAAGAGGTACAGGCAGCAGTTCTCCGGGACGTAAGGGGTTTTCTGGCAACTCTCCGCGCCCGCGGGCTGTCGAGAAGCACCGTCGCGCGGAAAGTATCAGCCATTCGCTCTCTCTATAAATTTATGTACAGGGAGGGCTACATAAAGAAGAATCCGGTTTCGGTCTTGCGGACGCCCCGGCAGGAAAAGAAACTGCCTCGTTTTCTCACAGTCGCAGATATTGAACGCTTGATGGATGCCCCGGAAACGACCGATTGGAAAGGGGCCCGCGACCTGGCGATACTTGAGACACTTTATGGGGGCGGACTGCGGGTTAGCGAGCTCGTTTCGCTGGATCTTGACGATCTTGACCTTTCGGCGGAAGTTGCTCGTGTGCAAGGGAAAGGCAAGAAAGAACGCCTCGCTCCTTTGGGGTCGACGGCAATCCGGGCTATTCGCAGCTATCGCAGCAAGGTCCGGGAGGCGAACCTGCCCGATCGCAGCCCAATTGCGCTTTTTATTAATGCGGTCGATGGGGGGCGTTTAACATCGCGGAGTGTCCGGCGCATTCTGCGAAAATATCTTCTAAAAGCGGGGCTTGACGCAAATCTCAGTCCCCATTCTCTAAGGCACAGTTTTGCCACCCACATGCTTCAAAACGGAGCAGACCTTCGTTCGATTCAGGAGCTGCTCGGTCATGAGAACCTGAGTACCACACAGATTTACACACACCTGACCACCGAGAACCTGAAAGAAATTTACGATCAAGCTCATCCCCGGGCTTGATCATCTCTCATTCCACAGTTACTGTCCCCCGCTCCCCGCCCAGCCGGATCCAGGCACGCGAGCTCAGATCACGACCACGCCAGAGCAAATTGCGCATTCTTTCGGGATTCAAAACCAAAATATCGCGCCCCGCAGGACTCCTTACTTCGATGGCCTCGCTCCGCCACTGTTCTCCTCCGTGCGTGGGCAGCGTATCAAAAGCGATCTCGGGAGTTTTATCCTCGAAAGGATACAGCAACGTGATAAAGCCCAGGCAACCGGTGTGCCCCGGTGCGCCCCACCGCCTCACTCGGAGGTAGTAGCGGGCCATGTTTTTTTCCATGCATTCGTCCGGGTATCGGTCAACACCGGTTTCCATACGGTGGATCCCCTGTGGACGGACCGAAAACAGAAGCATCCCGGGACTACCTTTAGTAATAGCCCGTCCGGTAGCTGCCACTTTGAATGGCTGGCTTGAGTGCCACCACGCTGAAATAGAACGATTATGATGCCCGTTCCCTTCGGGCTGCACCGAATCCATTACAACAGCATATCCTGGTTCTTTGACAAAGACGACCGTTCGCCTGATCACAGCATCCATGCTCGGAATAAAATCTCGGCCATCAACTTCTCCCCTTTTCCGGTATGCCCGATGGCAAGCGGAGAAAAAATCGATTTCTTGTGTCGATTTCCAGATGATATCTTTGGCTTCAATAGCACGGGAATCATACGGATGGCCATCGATAAGCACCTGATTATGGCTTCTCGGCGTTCTCATAACGCAATCAAGCCCCTGATCTCGTGAGCAAGAGCCGCCGGCTTCATCTATAAGAGGTTGTCCGTAAGCCCAAAAATCCAGGTTCAATAGATCAAAATGGGCCCGGTCATCCGCAAAACGGCCGAAGTTAAGCAACAGATATCCAGACGTTGCCCCCGTCCCGTTTCTCATTACGGCATAACCGGAACGTCGCAGCCGCCAGGAGCGCCCGCGATCTTCCCCGAAATAACGGTCCCCCGTATCGCGAAAAAGTTTGCCGGCGAGATCAAAGACTTCCGGGCTTTCCTTCACCCAGCCATTCCCGTAGCCCGGCATGGTATCGCCGGGCCCCATGGTACGCGCCATCCAACGGAATGCAATCCGAAGTCGATTGCGAAAATGCCTTTCTTCTTTTGGAAAACCGCCTCGCTTTACGGCCAGAAGATACGCCTCTGTTAAAGCACCTAGAACACACCATCCTGTTTGCCAACAGCGGCTTATGTGGCATCCGTCGTTGGTAAAACTTTTGTCCGCATGCGAAACGAGATTATCGATCGTTTGATCCTCCCAGTCGCGGCTTTTCTCAAATTCGGGGAAAAGACGTGCCAGGCGGAAAAGACTGGCAGTGCCAACGGAGTGGGCCGCATCGGGCCTAAAATTTTTGACAGCACTTTGCAACCAACGTCCAAATCCAAGAAAAAATTTCAAAATGGCTTCAACCGTATCAACCGCAGCATCATCATTATTGACAAGCGCAAGATAAGCAGGCAAAAGAACATCCAGTTTGCGGTCAATCCCGCGTTCACAGTAAACGGGATGCTGTTTATTAGCGAGATAACCCTCATTATTCCGGGCGTGGTAATAACTGACAAGAACCCGGTTCAGAAAACGAGCCCAACGTCTCTCGCCGTCGCGAATATATTTTTGAACAGCCGGCATAAGCCATTCAAGACGATGAAACCTGTAACATCCCTGTGGGCCAAACTCCCGACAGTTCCAATCAAAGTCCTCACCGAAACTCACACTTTTACCAGCTGGCCCCTTGATCCGGCGTTCGTAGAGATCATCCAATTCTTCCGAATCCGGTGCGTTTTTCGAAACAAACTCGCCCCGGATACTTTCCCACTCCTCCGCAAGTGTCATCATATGGTAATCGGCAATCCGGTTGTAAGCCCGCGCTTTGTGCCCCCCTTCAGCCAACCCAATTGCAGCCTCGAGCTTTCTTGAAGCGTCGGGCTCTTTCTCCTCGAGAATTCGGAACGAAGACCAGAAATCTTTTTCCGAAATCTCACAAACTTCACTGCGGAGAGTCGCATCCCTCATTAACCAACTCCTATTTTTGTTGCGGATAGACAATGACACGGTCATGAACAATAATAGCCATATCCGTAAGCCCGTCTCCCGTAACGTCGCCCAGCACAAGTTCCCTCGGCTGTTGACCATGCTGACTCGAGGAACCGCTTCGAAAACTACGGGATTCAAAAACCGGGAACCGAAACTTGCTCTCCCAGTTCATATTTCCTCTCTGCCCGAGTGAATAGCTGTAAATCTCAAGCTGGTGTTTTGCAAGCTCTCGTAGCGCAAGGTCAGAACGACCATCGTTGTTCAGATCGCCCACCAGCACCTGTCCGTAGTGCACCCGATCCCGATCAGCCTCGACCGTTCCGATTTCGATTAACCTTGGGCGTGACGCAGAACGTGACATCACGCCGAGTTTCTTCGTCCCGACAAAGACAATTTCCTTTTGTCCGTCGCCATCCTGATCAATTCGAACCAAATCCAGAAGACCAAAACTTCCCACATCGGTTTTCCGCCTGGCCTGGAAAATCCCTTTCTCATCTCTATCCAGGAAATTCAGCAGATCGTCGTTGGAATCAAGCGCCAGGATCTCATTCTCACCGTCGGAATCCAGATCTGCAATATGAAGTGCTGCAAACTTTGCATTCCCTCGTTCACTGCTGAATTGCTCCTTCACAACAAGATTCATTTTTTCGAAAGCAACCGCCCGGATTAAATTGTCGCTTGCTACAAAAATAAGCGGATCCGTCCCTTTTCTTAATGGCGCGCTGTGAACGGTGGCTCTGTTTATATCCCGCAGAATATGACCTCGAAAATCCGGTTTAGCCGTCACGTCCTTGAACGTTCCATCCGCCTTTTGAACGAGCAATACCGGCGATTCGTATTTTCTCAGGCAAATTAAATCTACCCGCCCGTCTTTGTTGAGATTTATCGGAACTATTCTCTCCGGTGCCGAGTCCAACCCGGGCGCAATGGTTTCGGTCGCAACAACGTATTTGCCTTTGGATTCTGTTAGCAGAACAATAAAAAGTTCTTCTTTCTTCTCCTCTTTATCCTCGAGCTTTTTCTCAACCACACACCACAACCCCGCCTTGCGATCCGCTGAGCCCGGATGAAAAGCAATGTTCAGCGGTTTTCCGCCAGTATCAATCGGTTGCGGATAGGTCAGACGCCCC
>JAGXLK010000661.1 GCA_018334735.1 Planctomycetota bacterium
TCACTTCGGTGGTTTTTTTGGGGGTCTCGGGGTGGGAACCTTCCCTCAGCCGCAGGTGGTAGGCCCAGTGCTGGGCGTGGAGGCAGTAGGCGAGTTTTCGCAGGTGACCGCGGGCCCACTGGCCGTAGCGCTGGGCGTTCCAGTCGGCGACGATCTCATCTTCCACCTGCTGGGTCTTTTTCTGAAGCAGCTGCATGCTCGGGTCCTGCTCGCGCAGGCGGCGGGCCTCGGCGATCAGCCGAGCGGCGTCGGTGGTGGAGGCGGCGCCGGCGGCTCCGATAAACAGGGCCAGCGCGCAGACCAGGGCGAGAACACTGGTAAGAACGTGGAGGCTTCTGGAGCCGGTGTCCCGCCGGGCCTGGTGGCGGCGGGTCGCTGCAAGACGTTTTCTGCCTGACGACATCTGATTACGCATAACTGCCTCTTTCCGTAATCTCTCATCCCCGGGGGAGATGACGGTCTGTGAAAAAGCCGCCCTGCGGTGGGGGGAAAAACAACCATCACCCGGTCCCCGACCGTCAGGTATCCTTATTAATTTCGCACTGCCCGGCTGCCTATGGTGCGGGACTCGGCTGAACGCTGGCCGCTGCTTGGAGCTGGCTCCCCGTCAACCTACCGCATCTGCAGCACCCGGTACCGGAAAGCGGGGATTTTAGCTTTCGCAAGAAAACCTGTCAAGAAAATTTCCTCACGTCAAGCTTCTCGCCCATAGATTTGACCTTTTTTCCCTCCGATGTCCGGAGCCCCCCCACGAGAGCAAATGCGGGCAAATATCGTTTCAGAAGCTTTGAGGGTGGCGTTTAGTAAATATGGGAGAATATGCTTCTGGCGGACGGTGGCAAAAACGGATTTTTTTTGGTTTTTTCCGGTGAATTCCGCGGGGGAGGCGGCAGTTTTGAGATTTGAGTGGACGGATCAGTTCACTCAAAACTCATCCGTCCGTTTCGTCCCAACCCTGATTCAGAACTTCAGAAAGGTGGCGGAGGGTCTCACTGTAATCGGCGTTTTCGGCTACATTGTGGTTTTCCTGCGGGTCGGTTCGGTGATCGTAGAGTTCGCACACTTCCGGGTCGCCACTTTCGTGATCCTGCCACTCGGTATACCGAAAATCATCGGTGCGGATGGTGTATCCCATAATATTACCGCCGCGGGGGTACTGGCTGAAAGCGGCTTTTTTCAGCGGGCGTGCCGGGTCTTGCAGGAGAGGAGTGAGGCTCTGTCCCTCCAAATGTTCGGGTAAGGGCAGGTCGCAGATATCGCAGAGTGTCGGATACATGTCGACAAATTCCACGAGACTGTCGCTGGCGCTCCCCGGTTTGTTCATACCCGGAACACTGAGGATCATCGGTGCGCGTGCGTCGATTTCGAAGTTGGTGTGTTTGCACCAGGAAGCGTGTTCGCCGAGTTTCCAGCCGTGGTCTCCCCAGAGGATGATAGCGGTGTCTTTGCGCATGTCCAGACGTTCCAGTTCGGCCAGAACGCGTCCTACCTGAGCGTCCACGTAGCTGACGCACGCGCGATAGCCGTGAATCAGCTTGCGAGCAAGACCGTCCGGGATCGGGCCCGATTCGGGCATCCCGAAATACCCGCGGAGTTCGCCGAAATTAGTCAGGGAGTATTTGGTGACGTTCTCGGGCTCGAAATAGTTCGGGGGCAGTTGGATCGAATCTTCGGAGTACATATCCCAGTATTTCCGCGGGCAGCAGAAGGGGAGGTGAGGTTTGATGAACCCGAGGCCCATGAAAAAGTCCGATCCCTGGAGTTCTCGCAGTTTTTCTATGGCTTCGTCCGCCTGTTTGCCATCTCGATACGCGCTATCGGGCACATCGGCCCCTTCGAACGCAGGTCCGAGTCCCCGGCGACTGCTGCCTTTCTTTTTCATCTCCTTATTTGTCGTTTCAATCGCCTCGATCGCTTCGTCCGTCAGGTATCCGCGACCTTTCCAGTCGCCGCTCACACGACTCGGTTCCTGAGTCCAGCCCTGCGGGTCGTCGGGGAGATGGTGGTAAACTTTACCCAGAGAAATGCTCTGATAACCGTTATTTTTGAAGTGCTGGGGCAGAGTCAGCACGTCGGGCATATTCTCCCGAAGATGCGTCCGCAATCCGTAAATCTCCGTGGTGTCGGGACGCACCCCGCTGAGCACGCTGCATCGGGACGGCGCACAGACCGCCTGCTGGCAGTAGGCACGATCAAAAAGCAGGCTCTCTTGAGCCAGTTTGTCGATATGGGGCGAGATGACGTTGTCGTGTCCGTAACATCCCAGTTCGGGGCGCAGATCGTCGAGGACGATAAAGAGAACGTTCATAGCGAATCCTCGGGGAAAAAGTCAGTCGTCCAGTGAGCCGGATTGTAAAGGACCTGTTTGAGAAATAACAACCGCGATTTGAGGGAAAGGGACTCAAGGGACGGAAGGGACCTAAGGGACTTCCGGGGCGTCGCGTTCCACGCAAAATATTGCCGCTTTTCAGGTGTCCCTTCCGTCCCTTAAGTCCCTTTGGCTGACAGCCCCTGACCGCCGGCGCGCCCCAAAAGCCATCTTTTTCGCGCGACGAAACCCGGCAGCTCAGAGGAAAAGGCTGGCAGCAAAAGCAGTTAGACCGGCGTTTTGTAGAACAATTTTGAGTCCCGAAAAACCGCTATTGATTTCCGCCTCGCCCGGCGGGTAGAAAGTAGACTGCGGGAAAGTCTCTCCACCGGAAAAACGCTGGCAGTGGCCGGCAATGAAAGGTGGGAGATTTCTTTGAAAGTTGACGTGAGGCCGGGATGCCAGTGCAGTCCCGGCTGCGAGGTGTTGGCCCGTTGAGTATGACAGGCATCCGTGCCTGTCAGCGGCAGAGCTGCGGGGAAAGAAGTGTTTTGCTTGTCGGGTCTTCGTCTCCTGAACTTCTGCACTCC
>JAGXLK010000662.1 GCA_018334735.1 Planctomycetota bacterium
GGTGATTTTAAGGTGCGGACGCAGAATTTTTTCTGCGAGCGCCCGGATTTTAACGACCTCCGGCCGAACTGTCGAGGCTGCTTCTTCCCGTATTTGCTGGGGATCCCAACCGTATGAGGAGGCGATGTTCTCGAATTCCAAGGCGGTTGTGCGGGATTGTTCGTAGACTTTTCGGATACGCAGCTTGATTTCAAGCGCCTGCCGATCAGCCAGCTCCTTCTCCGTGATTGTTATATTCCGGCTGGCGGCAGCCTGTTCAATGAGTTTCCAATCCAAAAACTGGTTGATTGTTGCACGTCCCAGAGACCGCACAAGAGCCCGGCGAAAATCCGTCCGACTGACCGGTTCCCCATTTATTGTGGCAATCGCGGCTTCGGCCGATGCTGGTTCGGCATAACGCGGGGCGAACAGGCCGAGAAAGGCGGTAAGAGCGAAAACGACCCAAACTTTGACCTTAGACGACATAATAGATTGGCTTCCGTAGCTAAACGGGTGAACTGTTTCATCTGGACGCAACGGAGCCGGAGAAAACCGGGCTGCCTAACCCGATCCCAGCATACCGCTGAACCCAAGAAATGCCATGGCCATTAAACCCGTGCAGACAAAGGCGATCGGGGTGCCTCTGAGTGGCTCGGGCACGTCTGCACTATCAAGGCGTTCCCGAATACCGCTCATTAGCAGCATGGCCACCGTAAAGCCGAGGCCTGCTGCTATACCATGCCAGGACGCAGCAAGCAAACCCGGGGCAAAACCCGCGTCAACACTGGCCTGCATGTACTCAGGTGTGTCGGTGGTATTGATGAGTGCGACACCCATGATGGCACAGTTCGTTGTAATGAGCGGCAGGTAAACTCCCAGGGCTTCATATAACGCAGGTATTCGCGAACGCAGAAACATCTCCACAAGCTGAACAAGGGTGGCAATGACAAGTATAAACATCGGGGTTTTGAGGACAAGAACCAGGTCCTGTTCGACCCAGGCTCCGCCTTCAACCAGGATCAGACTATAGAGAGTGAATGTAACACTACTCGCCATAAACATGACGAAAGTGACCGCGGCGCCCATACCCAGCGCATTTTTCACTTTTTGCGTTACGCCTATGAACGGACACAGGCCGAGAAATCGGGCCAACACGAAATTGTTGACGAATATCGCGGAAAAACCAATGGTGAGGAACGTCGCTAAATCCACGATCTTTCTCCCTTGACCTGTTAATTCACAATTCGGGTTTGGGGCTTCGAAGCCAGTTAAAAGCTGCCAGAAGAAGGCCCAGGACCAGGAATGCTCCGGGGGCCTGGATCAATATACTTGCGGGAACGTATTCAACCGGCGAAGCGTCCGGCATCCAGGGGAACCCCCAGACCGTTCCGCTTCCGAGAGCTTCTCGTACCGTTGCAACCAAACAGATCGCTAATGCAAAACCCACGCCCGCGCCCATCCCGTCGAGGACAGAACGAGAAATGGAATTCTTGTACGCAAACGATTCCGCCCGGTGCAGGATCAGACAGTTCACCACGATCAGCGGTATAAATATCCCCAGAGCCGCATTGACCTCCGGTGGCAGAAATGCTTTGAACACGATCTCAATCATCGTGACAAAAGATGCAATCACCACGATGAAACACGGGATTCTCACTTCCCGGGGAATGAGTTTTCGCAACACAGAAATGATGAAGTTCGAACAGGTCAGAACCGTGATCACCGCAATGCCCATAGCAGCGGCATTTTTCAATCCCGTTGTAACCGCCAGAGTGGGGCAAAGGCCAACAGCAAGCACGAACACCCCATTCTGCTTGATAAGTCCTTTTGTGAATTCCCGAATCGCCGGTTTCTCTGGCATCTTCTTACCGTTGCTGCTTATTTAATGGTGAAATCTAAAGGGCGTATAATATAGCAAATGGCGTCCTTCATCTCAAGAAACATGCTGCTTTCTTCGGCGTGCAGCCGGAGACTGTGCAGGCTGAGTCAGCCTCTTCTTTAACCTCTATGAGTTGCAAAGTTCCAAGAACAACCCGGCAAAGTTGAAAACAACCGGAATCGGGCAGAGAAGCCAGACCAAAAAACTCAAATAGGTTAGTTCAAGGCAAAACGGAGCCCAGATGATGTCGATTGCGAATACGATAAGGATCGACAATGATACTCCAAGAGTTGCCAGAAGCACAGCCCAAGGAATAGCCGGATGCAATGGAGCCCAGATTTCAAGTGTGGCAAAAACCGTAACAGGGAAAAATAGCACTCCCGCAACCAGTAAGACTGCCCGTCTCTGATGTACATAAGCGACCGCAGCCACGCTCAAAAACGAGAACGACAAAATGGCCAGTGCCAGTTCCATCGCAAACGCGCCTCAGTTCGAAAGTCAGTTCTTAATCCAATAAACCCAGCTTGCAGGGCGCGAAACGCAGCATTACAATCAGCGAAGGTCGGCTGCAATTTAGTGCACAAGTATATTTCGAGCGCCTACCGGGTCGGATTGGGAGGTGAAAAAGGTTTTTCAACACCTCCACCGCTTCAGAGCCTTTTAACTACCGGCGAGTTTAACTGTCGTTTTACCGGACTGCAAATGCCCACAATAAGTTTCCACAAAACGCGTCCCCCCATTGCTCTGCTGACGGATTTCGGCACGCGGGATAATTATGTCGGGGTTATGAAGGGCGTCATTTACCGGATTTGCGCCGAAGCGCGGATCGTTGACCTGTCGCATTCCGTCGGACGACAGGATGTGACCGAGGCCTCGTTCTTGCTCTCATCTTCCTATGAATATTTCCCGAAGGGAACAATATTTGTCTGTGTTGTGGATCCCGGCGTGGGGACGGGGAGAGCGATTGTCTGCATGGAAGCAAATAATCAGTTCTTTCTTGCGCCGGATAACGGACTTCTGAGTGTTGTGGCCGCGGA
>JAGXLK010000663.1 GCA_018334735.1 Planctomycetota bacterium
TGGCACACACTCAACGAAAAGACGGAAACAGAAAGACAAAGTAAGGCAAATTATTTGTGGCTTTCCCTCTACTGTCGGCTGGCGTCCAATCACCCCTAGCCTGCATCTTACGGATGCAGGCTATATAAAACGGCGCATGCCGTTCAGACGTAAGAACTTACAACAAGAAGTGTTCACAATGTCCGGTCAGTGCTACTGTGCCGGAAGATGTCTGTATCTTCCTTGTGAAAAAGCAGTTAAGGCCAACCGTTTCTCAACGTAGCGTTCGCCTCGTTGCTGATCACTGATTTTAAGTTGTCACATTTTATGCGCCGTTTTTTTAGCCCGGATTTTTGGCTGAGAAGGGTTATGAACGGTGTTCAATAAAGATTCTACCCTGATTTGGCAAGAATGGCTTCCAATTATCCGTAAAATCCGGGCTAGAGCGGCAGAAGACGGTCGGGCAGCGGGTTCTTCTCGGGCTCATCTTCGAGCTCTCGTTCGGTTTCTTCCCACGATTTAACACCGCTGACGGCATCGAGTGCTGAGAGATTCTGTGCACCGACAACGGTGAGCGCTTTCATACATCGGTCCGGACTTCCCCCGCGGAGGATGGCCGCCAGAAACCCTGCGATTGAGCTGTCGCCGGAACCCGTTGTGCTGGCGATTTCTTCCACCCGGCAGGTGGGCTCGAAAACTTCAACACCTGACCACCGGTCCTGGTCCCCCAGAAACCCCGCAGGGACTTCCAGCGATTCAGAAGTCTTGAGGTATGCCCCCACGTGCCCGCATTTGATCACGACGATAGGTGCTCCCAACTGAACACATTCCCCGGCAAGCGTCCGGATATCTTCCGGCTCAAAAGAGTTTGCAATGCTTTCCGATCCAGAAGTCAACTCATCGAAGCGATCTCTGTCGAGCATGAACATCAGCTCTTCGAGGCTCGGCAGGAAGATATCGGTATGGGGTAGCCCGGTAGTCAGGATCGTGCGCCAGTCCGCCTTTCCCGCCTCGCTATCGGGATCAGGCAAAGCCAGGTCCAGCGAGGTAACGGCTCCGGCATTGCGTGCCTGTTTCATCACCTCGCCCAGAGCCCGCCCGCCGGAGACGTACATGCTTCTCATTAATGGCGGGTAGCCGAAATGGAAAAGTCGTGCCTGTGCCACGAGTTCGAGATCGACGTCCTCGGGGCCGAAGGTGTTATTGGCACCCGGACAATGGAGAAAAATCCTGTCAATGCCCGGAGGAGCCACCACGATTGTGTATGAAGTATTCTCTCCCGCTACAACGCTCATACCCTGTTCAGCGCCTGGTGCCTCCCGACCAAGCACATCAATCAGCATCTCTCCGAAAGGATCGTCGCCGCATTTGCCCATCAAGGAGACGCTCAGACCCAGACGGCGGAGGGCCAGACCTGTATTAGAAACAGGGCCGCCCGTGCTGATTGTGGGGCTTCCGACTTCCAGTAACTTCCCGGGTCGCAGGATTTTACTGACCTCTGACCCAGAAACGTTAGTGAAGGCAGGAGTGATATCCACGCAGATATGGCCCGCAGCGACGACATCGAGTTGTTCATCATCCATACTTGATTCCTTCCTGATGACGGAAGGCGAACAATTCCAGAAAACACTTTTTTAGAGAGATAATTTTTTCCGCGACGATTACGGCCACCCGCAAGCCTGGCACACGGAGTTATTTTCCGCTTTTATCATCCGGAGGTCCAAGAACCACCTGAACATCTCCGCCGATGAACGCCACCAAACCTATTATGGCCAACAGATACAGCGGTTTATCCCGCATGACAGCAATCAGGATTGAATTAAGGCTCGGATTTTTGATCAAAAATGTGGCAAGAGCCCAGGCGAAAACCAGGAGTATGCTGCCAAGCAGTGCGGTCGACAGAATCGCAAGACTTCGCCGATGCAACGAGGAGAGCAAGCCCAACAGAATCCCAATTGCCGCGCACAGGATTCCGGCCAGGGCTGTGAGAGGAAAAATCAGGGTGGAGAGGACCAAAAATGGCGCCGTGACGATAAGCAACCAGGCGACAGGGCGGGCTTTGATAGCAGTAAGCAGAAAAAGTATTAGGAAAAAAAGTGCCCCGCCGACCACAATCCCGACCTTCGCCCCGGCACCTATGCTGCCAAACGCGCTCACACTGAGTTGCATTCCCATAAAGGCTCCGGCCCCGAAACCCATTAACGTAGCGAAAGGCACGAACATAAGTTTTAATAAGGTCCACCCGAACCCGAGAAGAACCAAACCGATAAGGACGGATCCCAGGACAACAGGCCACCCAATGACCGGTTCGCTCGAAAGCCCCTCAAGAGCTTCTTGCCAGTAAGAAAGAACCAAATCATATTTTTCCCTCGTTCTGGCTTTAAAGCCTTTTTTCTTTTTCTTCTCCTCCTCGTCTTCTTCGCCCTCTTCTCCTTCTTTTTCCTCGCCCTCCTCTTCTTCCTCACTCTCTTGAGTAAGTGTTGGCACAGTCGGGCCGTCCTCCTTGCCCTCTTCCTCCTTTTCACCCGCTGCTGCGGGCAACACAATCAGGGCGAGCAGAACGCAAAGAGTTGGGAGCACAATCCGGATGGTTCTTCCCATGTTTTTCTCCGCAGCAAATGTGCGTCGGGATTATTCCTCATCGCCTTCTTCTGCAAGTTCTTCTTTCTTGCGGGCGATAAGTTGTTTCATGGCAAGATCGAAATAATCGAATTCTTCCACGACGTGGTCGTCAACCCGTTCCTCGTACGTCTTTTTCGCCTCTTTAAGAGGTTCCTCCAGGAGTTCTTCGAGGTTACCGTACATCACGCCTTCACGGACCTCATTGCCATAATAAGCTTCGAGGTCATTGGCCATAACTTGTGCAATCTGCCAGGCATGCTGGTGATCCTCGTCCTGGTCGTATCGAG
>JAGXLK010000039.1:0-4098 GCA_018334735.1 Planctomycetota bacterium
TCGAAAACATGAAAGCCCCCGAAGGGGGCGCAGCAGAGCTAGCCCCGGGTGAACCGAGTGAACCCGGGGGAAATGTGACGTATGGGAAATATGAGAGTCCCGAAGGGCCGATGCAGGGAAGAGCACATTGAACGCAACACGAAGAGAAACGTGTAGAGGCATCCGACTGCGCAACTTCTGCGTCACCCCTTCGGGGTTTGGAAATTATGTGGTGTTCTGGAGTCCTGGGGTTTGCCCGAACACCGGGCGCACCCCAGGCTAAGTCTGCCATCGCCCCTTTTCTGGGGCTCAAATGCGTTCCGACATAAACCGTTAGCGAGAACAAAAAGATAACCATGTCTCATACCAAACTAACTTACCATGGCGTCTGGAGCACAAAACACCGCGTGGCGGCATTGTATGACAACATGCGCAAGAGATTGCACTCGTACATCGCCGAAATAATCAACGAAGAATTCGGTTTTGCCCTTGAAGTCGGTGGGGTGGACGATCATGTGCATGTGGTGTGCGACATAAGACCTTCGTACAAAGTGTCGGATGTTATGAGACAACTGAAATCGAAATCATCGGGATGGATTCACCGGGAATTGCCCAATTTGAGGGATGTGAGCTGGCAAACCGGATACGGGGCCTTCACGGTCAGCGCCTCGGCGGTGCCGGATGTTGTCCGATACATACGGAATCAGGAAAAACACCACAAATCGATGGGTTTCAAGGAGGAGTTTATCGCTCTTTTGGAAAAACATGGAATCGAATACGAGGAAAAATACGTGTTTGCACAATGAGATGGCAAAGCCCCCGAAGGGGGCGGTGCAGGGTTAGCCCCGGGTGAACGGAGTGAACCCGGGGGAAACGTGACGTATGGAAAATATGAGAGTCCCGAAGGGCCGATGCAGAGGCAAGCTTTTTCTTGCGGCCTGAAAGAACACGCAGGCCTGGGTTGCGGATCAGCACAACATATTGCGGGCCCCGCGGCTGCGGGGGACCGCCTCAAATTGCTTTTTCGTGGCAAACGGGTGGGATATTTATCTACGAAAGCCCGCCGAGCCCTTGAAAAATGCCAGGCGTTCAACCAAAATCTAGGAAAACTCCTTGCATTCAGGAGTCTTTATGATCCGCCGTCGAATCCAAATTTTGACGACTGTTTTGCTTTTAGCAACTGCGCCTTTGCTGGCCGGTGAACCATCTTTTGAACTGGACGAAGACGAAAAAAAGGCCCCGGGCAAACGGACCGTAGTTGTCAGCTCGGCGAAAGAGCTCGCCGAGGCCGGTGTGGCCGGGCGCGGGACCCGAAAGATAGCCCGGAAAATTCAGGAGATTCTGAAAGACCAGCCGGAAGGCACGAAAGTCAGGGTGGTGATCGGCGAAATAACCGAAGGTTCGGTTCGCTGGCGACTCATTTATGCCAAGTCGGTGGCCCCTCTCGATGACAAGGGACGTCCGCACGGCGTGGAACATATGGTAACCGGATTAAAAACCGGCGTTACGACGCCTGCGGTTCTTCGCAAGGTTCCCTGGAAACACGGGGTTCGTCATGGTATCGCGAAAGAATACGTCGGAAAAAAGCTCGTCGCTGAAGTGCCGTGGGAAGAGGGAAAAATCGACGGTGTGCGGAAAAGCTATTACCGGAACGGGCAAATTCAGAGCAAGACACACTACGTTGACGACCAGGCTCACGGGCCGGTGCGTACCTGGAACAAAGAGGGCGAATTGATCAAGAAAGGAACCTTCAAGAATGGGAAACGTCACGGGAAGTTTACGGAATACTGGCCCGGAACCGAAAAACCGCGGCGGATCATACAATATCGGAACGGATACGCCAACGGTGTTGTCCGGGAATATTATCTGAGCGGAAAACTCCGCCGGAAGCGAACCCTTGTCGACGGTGTTCTGCACGGCCGCGATATCTCCTATAACGAAAAGGGCAAGGTGACCGGGAAACGTTACTGGTTCGATGGTGATCCTGTTACCCGCAAAGAATTCAAACGTCGCGCGAAAAAGCAAAAACAGAAGGCAGAGGATGATAGCGAAAAGAAAGATTAGCTTTGTGGCCTTGTTACTGGGATGTGTCCTGGTTTCAGGCGCGGTCGAAGGAGCGGAATGGAAGCACGTCACGCGGGACAATGGTTTGCCCGGTATGGGGGTGCAGTTTCTACAGCGTGACGCCGACTCAGTATGGGTCGGGACGCTCGGTGGACTGGCCGTTTTCAAGAACGGCAAAGTCACGACCGTGGTCAAAGGCGAAGCCGTTTGGGGCATCCTTCCCGTGGACGAAGGACGGCACTGGATCGGAACCGATAAAGGCATCCTTCGGCTCGAGCGGCAGAAAACAACCCGCAGTCTGTCGGGTTATTCCGTCGGCCGGATCGCGGCTTTCGGCGATGATAGTGCACTGGCGGTGGCCGACCGAAGAGATGAGACTCGACTTTTCCGGTTCGCTGATACGAAATGGGAACCTGTTGGCCATTTCGCCCGCGAAGTGGTCAGCGATCTGTTCGAAACCCCTGACGGTAAAGTCTGGATGCTGATGGAGGCCAACGGGGTGGTCGTGGCGGATCCCGATCTTCCGCCCGAAAAATGGCAACGTCACCTGCAGGGAATCAATATTGCCTCGTTCTGTCGGGACGGTGAGGGACGCGTCTGGTGCGGCACCTGGGGACGTGGCATCAGGGCGTACGATGGGGAAAAATGGGAACCGCTTCTGAAAAAGGAAGATTCAACCATCACAACAATTCGGGAAGATGGCAAAGGCCATATATGGGCTGCGACCAACGCCAATGGCTTGTGGCAGTTCGATGGAAGCCAATGGCAAAATTACCTGCACAAAGAAGGTTCTATCAATATCCTGAAAGTTCCCCGTGACGGAAAAGTCTATATCAGCAGCCAGTCAGTCTGCGACCTCAGGGTCTGGACCGGGAAACAGTGGAGCACGGTGCTGGAGGCGCCCACGATGTTCCGCGACATCGTCATCGGACCCAATAAAAAGGTATGGGCCGGCAATACCGTGACGGGGCTTTACGTCCAGAAATGACGACTCTGGAGACCGGCTGGACTTTACTCAATCATATTCTGAAAACGACGCACGAAACGCCGATCGATGAGGTTTTTCAGCCAAAAGGCCAGGTGCCCGTTCCAGGCCATACCCCATCCCGAGGTCACGCCGGTGCCGTTGCCGAGGTTGAGGATCAACAGGTAGGATGTGCGCGGATGGAACATCTCGAGTTCGTTGTCTTCCAGAGATTTCAGGAGATTTCTGGCCAGCAACTGGCCCTGTTTCACTGCATGAAAACCGACACGTGCCAGCGAATGGTCTTTCAACCACACGCAATCCCCTCCTCCGAACACCTCCGGCGCGGCAATGCTCTGGAGCCGGTCATTGACCAGCAGCGATCCGTCCGAGTGCAGAGGCAGTTGGCTTGATTTGAAAACCTCCGAAGGTTTGATACCAATGGCGAGGAACGCAGAATCGTAATTCAGATCCTGACCTGTTGAGAGGACCGCTGTCCCGTTTTTAAACCGCTCGACCCGTGCGTCGAGAACCAGGCGGACGTTGCGTCGTAATAGCGAGTCTAATCCGAGTTTTCGCGCTTTTTCAGGAAAAGATTTGAGTGGCGTTTTGCCGCAGACCAGTGTGACGTTTCCCGGCATTTTTTTGCGGTCGAGCAGTTCCCGGACATTGGCGGCGGCTTCCACACCGGCCGGACCACCTCCCACCACAAGAACCTCTGTAGCGCGATCGGATTTGCCGTGATTCAGAATGCCTTCTCTCGCCGCGACCATGTTTTCGATCGGTTTGACCGGGAAAACGTCTTCTGCTGAAGAACCCGGCAGACGGGGGATTATACTACCCGTGTTGAAGGAGACCACATCGTAGGAAACGCGCGTATTGGAGTCGAGTTCGAGCCGCCGGGATTCGGCATCGAGATGTGTCACACGATCCGCTATAAATCGACCCCCGCTCTGTTCGGTGAGTTTTGCAACGGGCAGCCGGCCCTGCTCACGATCATAGATTCCAGATACCATGCCGGGTCCCATGCCCGAATAGTAGTGGTAGGGTTCGGGACTGACGACGATCAGTTCGTGTCCCCGTTCGACGTA
>JAGXLK010000039.1:4922-10513 GCA_018334735.1 Planctomycetota bacterium
GCATACCCGGCGTTCGGGCTGGTGTGCTTCTGCGCATCACGCCAGAAGATGCGGAAAGCATTGAGGGTCTTCAACCTCAGGGGTAGCGTTGCCAGACACATCACCGGGGCGGTCAGACGCGCCGGGACGAAATTAGCGAGATCATCCAGTTTCGCAGCGGTCCAACCGAACCGTTCGTATTGTTCGTTATGATACCCGAAAGTGGAATCGAGTGTGTTGATAACCCGATACGCGACGGCTCCCAGGGGACCGGCGATCGCGGCGTAAAAAAGCGGCGCGGTGATGCCATCGACGATGCTTTCCGCAGTACTCTCCACGGCGGCGCGGGTGATGCCGCTTTCGTCAAGATGGCCGGTGTCGCGCCCGACGATACGCCCCACGCGTTCTCGCGCCAGTTGGAGATCCCCTGTGCTCAGCGCGCGAAAGACCTCCTGCACATGGTCGTAGAGATCCCGCGGAGCGATTGACCAGTAAACAAATAGTGCTCCAAGCAAGAATCCGAGGGAAGGATGCAGGCTCGCGAAAAGCCAGAGTAACAGCGCAGCAAAAGCCGTTGTGAGAGCCGTCAACAGAATTACCAGAACAGTTCCGGCAATACGCTCACCGGGTATCACGCGCCGGAGGGGAACTTCGAGCCGGTTGGCCGCCCATCCTACGAGACGAACGGGATGAGGAACCCACCGGGGATCGCCCAGCAGAAGATCGCTCGCCATCGCGGCAAGAATTTGTAATTCGACGTGCGTCATGTTGTTTTATCAGCCATCAGTAAACAGGGGCATCTGTTCTTCTGCCACAGTCTCCAAACGACCAGATTACCAGAGGGCTCCGATTCCTTGCAATGACACTTTAGTCTGTTGTGGGGTTGCTTCAACGGTTCCGCAGGGGTGTCCCGGTGGGCATGCCGGATTTGCTCACGATGCGCGGAAGATGTCAAAACCCTTGCGCGAAGCGCTCTGGAGTGCTGTGTGCAGTTCCGCACCGCGGAACGGAGCACCGCTTTCACTTGGTGAAAGACCAGGGCTCTGTCGCGACATGGGCGCCTTACAGCAAAACGACGAGATTGCTTCGCCCATCTTACGATGGACTCGTAATGACCTGCTATTGCAAGCGCCGTTTTGGTCAGCACCCGGCCGACTACCGGAAGTTTGCCGGGGGAGCGTATAATTCTGGTGAACGTTACTTTCACAGACATTGCCACCCAATTTGATAAATAACGACTCCGCCCAGCAGCACTAGCATCTCCGCGAGTTCGCAGGCCGCACCGAGCGTATCGCCCGTCGCGCCTCCGATTTTGCCTCGGCAGTAGAGGGCGAAGATGAGAATAGCCGCCACCGTTACCTCGCAGATGACGATACCGCCCCATCCGAACGCTCCCCATCCTATCCCGCCGAGGACAAAAAGCGCGACAAAAACAGCCAGGGCGGGGTGGTTTCGATAAAAAACAGTTCCCAGTCCACCTCCTGGGCGGGCATAGGGCAGGATAGCGATCATTATGACAAGAGCTGTGCGTCCGGCAACGGGGACCAGAAACAGAATCCGCCAGCGGACAGAAACGTCTGTGAGCGACGTCAGACAGGAGATTTTCAACGCCAGAATCCCGACAATCGCCAGAACACCCATCGAGCCGACCCGGCTGTCGCGCATTATTTCCAGAATTCGTTCTCGCGGACGCGAGCTGAAGAACCCGTCCGCCGTATCGCTCAGTCCATCGAGATGGAGGGCCCCCGAGGCGGCCGCCAGAAAAAGCGTCAGGACAACAGCTGCGGGAAACGGACCGAGCAGGAACGATAGTCCGTAAGAAACGCCCGCGGCCGCCGCGCCGATGAGCAGTCCCACTGCCGGGAAAAATGGCACGGAATCGGCCAGTTTTTGGCCGTCTCCCGTCCAGCTGCCCGGCACGGGGACAACAGTCAGAAATCTGATAGCCGCGAGCAACGCTTTCATTCAGGTATCTCCGAAGTGTAAATCTGCCGGTGAGTTAGAATACCGCCACAGGGTTCTTGGCGCAATCTCAACGGAGGCTCCTTCCCGAAACCGCCCGGGTGGATTGATCTCTCTGAGAGGGCAAAAGCTCCCGATTCCAGGTCCCTTAGGTCCCTTCAGTCCCTCATGTCCTTCTGCCTCCGGCACCTCCGCCGCCTCGGAAGTGGGAAAGTTCAGCGATTTCCCCTAAAATGCGCACCGGCGACAAGTCTGCTTTGCAGGTCGCTGATGAACTGAAAAAACTATGCTTTTCCGAACACTGAACGATCCAGGGAGAGAGCCGTGACTGATATTCGCATTTCGCAGAGACAATCGACTGTGGTATGGAGTGGTGATGTTGTTGTCGTCGGAGGCGGCCTGGAGGGTCTGCTGGCGGCCCTCGATTGCGCCGGAGAAGATCATTCGGTCTGCCTGCTGGAGGAGGGGCCCGTCCTGGGCCGAGAGATCAGTTCTGAATGGCAGGAGTCTATTCCCCATAAGAGGCTTGCCGAACAGGTCGGCCAACTCTGCGAAGACCGTGGTGTTCCGGGCGACGGACCGCTCGATACCTTCACCTCCACCCTGGCATTTGATCGGATCGTCAAGAATGCCGGCATCGAGGCGATCGTCCGTGTCGTTCCCACGCGCATCGTTCGAGACGAGGACGGACGGCTAAACGGAGTGGAGGTTGTGGGAAAAAGCGGTCGGCAGGTCGCGCGGGCCGAGACTGTCATCGACGCAACACCGGGACGCGCCTTTTCCCGGCGTGCTGCGGGCGGATTGATTCCAAAATTGCAACGCGCGGAAAGACGGATGTATGTCCAGGGCGTTTCTGCCGACGATGTCCCCGATGAGATTTCGGTGCCGGAAGAATTCGGGACATTTAAAAACCGCGTGCGGGTTTTGCCGGCCGCATGGCCGCAGGAAGTCATCCTCGCGTTTGAACTCGAGTACGATCTTCCCGTTGACGGGATGATCGCGCAACAGGAGACACACGATCTCGGGCTGAAGGTGATCAAGCACCTGCGCGGGGAAGTGCCGGAATTCGCGGAGGCGACTCTGGTGGATGTTGCGCCGGAAGTCATCGCTGATTATGCAGGCAAGTCGCTTCCAACGAAACAGTTCGAAGGAACCGGTCTGATTGTGCTGGCGGATGAAGGGGATCTGGAAGAGCGTCTTGACGCTGCCGATGGAATATCTAAAAACTTGCCGGCGGAATCCGACCGGAGAGCGTTCCCTGATGTTGAAATTAAGGGGGATGTTCAGGAAGTTGATACCTGCGAACTGAACGTCTCGCCGGAATGGGATCTGAGTGATGTGACATTGCCTGAAACCCCCGCTCAGCTCCATGAACCGGTTGATGTGGTGGTTGTCGGCTGGGGAACAGGGGGGGCTCTGGCAGCTCTCACAGCCGCTGAAGAGGGCGTGTCCGTGACTGTGGTCGACCCGTGCCCTCTGCCGGGTGGTATCGCGACGGCCGGGCTGATTCACTCTTATTATCACGGCAAGAAAGGCGGGCGGCAGGATCAACTCGATGAGCTCGTGCAGGGACGCGGGGCGTCTCTTGCGAAAGATGTGCGCGGTTTTCACCCCGTCGCCAAAGCGTCCGTCATCCGGCAGGAAATAACCGGCGCCGATGTGAACGTCTTCCCGGGTCACATGGCTTTCGGTGTCGTCAAAGACGGCGAAAAGGTTCAGGGAGTGGTTACGGCGGGACCCGAAGGCTACCACGCCTTTCCCTGCCAGGTGGTCATCGACGGAACCGGAGACGGCGATGTGGCCGCGGCGGCCGGGGCTGAATGCCGACTGGGCCGTGTGGGTGACGGTTTTCCTCAGCCCTACAGCTACACTCCGAGCCTGGTTGCCGACGGCACTCTGAGTAGCCATAATTTCGATGCCGGATGGGTGGATCCGACCGATACTCTTGATTATTCGCGGGCCCACTTTCAGGGTCGCGAACAGCTCTGGAAACGTGGTCCGTTTACGCCTGAAGAACATTACTGCACGCTCGCTCCTTTGCTCGGGCTCAGGGAAAGCCGGTTTGTGAAAGGTCCGATTACGCTGACGTTCCAGGATTTTCTGGATGGACGCCGTTACCCCGATACGGTCTGCGACGCCTACGCGCACTATGATAACCACGCGCAGGATTACGCCGAGGAAAGCGGGTGGGCGCGGCGGCACGTGTTGATGTGCGGGCAGTGGCGGTACATGTGCGAAGGGGAAGTTCCGTACCGGACGCTGTATCCGGAGGGAGTGGAAGGGCTGCTGGTGGCCTGCCGGGCGCTGTCAGTTGATCACGATCTGCACCAGCTCCTGCGCATGCAGCGGGACCTTCAGCGGATCGGTGAGATCTGCGGATTGGCGGCGGCTCAATCGGTTTCCAGCGGGGTCTCGCCTTCCCAGATTGACGTGGAGACGCTACGCACCGAGCTTGGCCGACGGGGCATCCTGCCGGATGAACCGGCGCAGGGATTTGCACCTTCCTCGGTGAAGGAGCAACTCGATCTTCTGGGCTCGGATGAGAATGGTTTGGCGATGATGCGCCTGAGCGAAATGAATCCCGAAGATCCTGCCTGGACCGAATATTTTGAGTCGGTGGACGATGCAGAGAAACGGTTTTGCGCTGCAGTTGCAGGCGCTCTGGCCGGGCGAGATCAAGAGGACGTGCGCGATGCACTCGAATATATGCTGGAAAGCCGGGCTGTGGAACCACAGCTGGGTCGCCGGACGCCACCGGCCTTCGTCGTGGCGCTTCTGGCACTGACGGAACTGGGTGTGGACGGGATTGCCGGACGGGTCGATGGGATACTTTGCGAGGAAGAGGTGAACGTTCCGACCATTTTGCTGCTTCTCCGGGCCCTGGCCGATGCGGGGGACGCTGAAGGCGTGCCGGTTATCCGTAATTTCCTGGAACGGACTGAGGACGACACATTCCAGCATTCGATGTCCGGTTGTCCCGGGGATCTGACCAGATCGTATCGTTTTGCCGTGGTGCTTCGCGCGGTTCGTTCGCTGAAAATTCTGGGATGTGACGAGGAAGACCGGCGTTTGGAACGTTATCTGAAATCACCTCATCTTCTTATCTGCCGTCATGCCCGTCGGGTGGCCGCGAGTGGCGGTGGACTATCTGGAAGGGGGGGATGCCCATCCCAATGATACTTAAAATGGCAGGTACGTCTGCCCAATGAATCCCCCACGGGGGGCGTGGCTGTGCCGTTATTCGTTGTCCTTCGTCGTTTGTTCCCCAACGGAATATGCTGCGTGCCGGACAATCGTATCAGCACCGTTTCGTGCATGAACCCCGCCGGCGCGAGCCGGCTATGGAGTGCGGCGATTCTTCGCCGCTTTGCCGTTTTCCGTTGTCGTTGAACCTGATCACCTCTCGTTGCTGGTGACTCGTTGCTGGTTTCTGGTGAACTGATAACGGACTGGAGCTGGTTGCTGGTGACTGATCACCGGTCACTCCTTGTCGCCGTCTGCCGTTCGTCGTGTTCGTCGCTTCGCCCGAAAAGTTGGACACGGGGGTATTGTGGAAATGGGGCCTTCTCGGAGTTTAGATTAATGGAGTATTTCAGAAGATGTTTCGAGGAGGAAAAGATGGCAAAGAGGTATTCGCCGAAACTGAAATT
>JAGXLK010000664.1 GCA_018334735.1 Planctomycetota bacterium
AAGGACGCGGTGGTCCAACTGAGCAAGGAATACGGAATCGCTACACCTTACACTTCATATCTGGTGCTCGAGAACGAGAAGCAATACGTCAGACACGGAATCGCGCGCCGTCGAAGCGCTGAAGCCGCAAAAGCGGCTGCCCCGTCTGCCAGTGCTATGGACGCGGGGTGGGGAGCTGGTACACCGTCGGGCACTGCCAGAGCGGATCGTGAAGAAGCATACGAGAAACTCGATGAAGCCCGCGAGATGGTCGGAGGTCGGGGTGCCGACCGCGGAGGGAAAAAAGCCGTGAAGATGAGCGAAGCCATGCGTAAGTGGAAAGATTCCTCAACCTCCCGCGAAACCGGCCTGGGCGGCGTCAGGACCCAGATCAAGAAGGTGGGCGAGAAGACTTTCGTGCGAATGCACGGAGTGTTCGACGACACGGCTTTCAAGGAAGGGTTGAAAGAGCTGAAAGTGAAGTGGGGCAGCGATGCCTATTTTGCCGCGCTTGACGCTCGGCCGGAACTCAAGAAATATCTCGCGATCGGACAGTATGTGATCGTGGTGATCGACGGCAAAGCTCTGATCGTTGGAGAAGGCGGCAAAGAAGAGATGTCGGAAAAACAGATCCGCTCATTCTTCGATTGACCAACCTGTTGACCGAGAGAGAGGAGTCGGATATGAAAGTGAAACAAAATGTTCTGGCGGCGGTCCTGGTCATCCTCCTGCTTGCAGTGGCGGCCAGAGCTTCGTATCTGACCAGCGATTACGAGGAAAAATCGAAGGAAGAGACACCCCCGGAACGCGTCATACCGTCCCCGTCTTCAAACCCTCTGGTGGATCTTGTGCGACGGGTGGATGTGCGCGCTCCCTATCACTACCGGGGTCTTTCGGTGTATCTGCTTGAGCTTTCGTCGCCGACCGATAGGACAAGTTACCTGTCGACTCAGGAAGCGATAACGCGTGGCCTTTTGAAAGTACGTGAGAAGGGTAACGGGGCGGTTCCGCAGCTGGTGGTAGAGAATACGGGGGATCGTAAAATTTTGATGATATCCGGGGAACTTCTCCTCGGGGGAAAACAGAATCGCGTTCTCGGACAGGATGTCCTGTTGCCTCCGCACAGCGGGCCGGTGGAGGTGCCCGTGCGCTGCATCGAACAAGGACGCTGGAGCCGGGCCAGAGGCAACTTTAAGGCGCGTCAATCTGTCGCTCCCCCGGCGGTACGTGGGGCCGCGCAGGCCGGGCGATCGCAGGGCGAAGTTTGGGAAGGTGTCAAACGCTATCAGAAACAGTTGGAAGTTAACTCAGGCACCCGGGATCTCCAGGCCGTTCATGATTCTCCCGAGATCAAAAAAGATCTGAAAAAGTATCGCGAGCACGTTTCCCATCATTGCTGGCGACCGAGCGCGGTGGGTATGGTTGTAGCGCGATACGGGCGGGTTCTTGGCGCGGATATTTTCTGCAATTCAAAGGTCTTTTCGAAACATCGGAACCGTCTGCTGGAATCGTACGCCCTGGATTGTATTGCGTATCGGCGCAATCATTCTGGTGTGCGTTGGCACCGGCCTTCAAAGTCGTTGGCCGAGAAGTTTCTGCAACGGGTTTACACGGGCGAGTTCAGCTGGGAGCCCGGAGCCGGGGATGGGCGATTGCTATCGGTGACGGGACGGCGGATCACGGGGAAAGCCCTTGTTTACGGCGACAGGGCACTTCATGCGGCATTGTTTCCCCGTTCGATCGTGATCATTCGCCCCGAGCCACCGCATCCGCGTCCGCTGCCTCCGACTCCCGTTCCTGTTCCCCACCGAGAACGCGGCGATCAGGAGTAAGACTCAATGTTACCATTCAAACCCTTTTTTTTCGTCGCCTCCCCACTCAAAGTCACGTTTTTTAGGCGGACGGCGAACGGGGCCGTCGCGTTTCATGCGGCGGGGGGCTCTGGCGCGGATTGTGACTTCGAAATGGCCGGCTCTATCGCCGCTGTCGAATACAATGTCTGGATTGCCGTCGATTTCACGGACATTAACCCGCGCGCCTGGGGGCGATTTTTCGTCAATAATGTCGGCCTGCTCCCGCATTGCTTTTCGAGGAATGCAGAGCCTTGGCATGAGGAAAACGTTTGAGGTTTGATAATTCTCGCCCGCGTGTTTTTGCCACGTGAGCGCCCACTTCTGATTGTTGACATAAACCGGGCGTTCATTATTACCATTGGGAACTTTTCCTTCCGTACGCCAGAGCATAAATCCATCCCGCAGGGACAGGATTCTGGTTCCCGAGATATAGGCTCGGATTTTGAATTCCAGGGGTTTTTTGATGTTGCTGGCAATTAACAGCGGCTTAAGCTTTTGCCGCGCGTGCATCACGGCTTTGATAAGTTTCTGGTTCTGCTGATCCTCCTGCCAGGCAGCCATCAGGGCATGCATAGCGTCGTTGTATTTTTTCTCGTCGGCAAGCTCTTGGGCCCGCCGCATGGCTTTGTTGGCGGCTTTTTCTGAATGGCTCGTCTGCTTGTCCACCGGGTCTTTATTACCGGAATTTGATGCGGTTGCTGACGGGTCCTCACCATTTTCTGTTTTGGTCCCAAAGATATCCGGACCGAACAAAATGCCTGAAGTGGCAGCTCCGATGATCAGGAGGGCCACAAGAGGGATGAAGATGAACCACAGGTTAAATCCTTTGCCGGACGAGCTTGTATGGAGGGGGCGTGTCGGGGCAGGGTCAGGTGAGGGTTTTCCGGAAGGGGATAGCAGGATTTGATCAATTCGTTCGATGATCTCCTCGCAGCTTTGGATACGCCTTTCGGGGTCCTTTGCGGTCATATCATCGATCAGTTTGGCCGTACCTCTGGAGACCGAATCGCGAATTAAGCAGGGATTTGGTATCGGTTCCTCCAGATCTTCC
>JAGXLK010000665.1 GCA_018334735.1 Planctomycetota bacterium
GGGAAGAACCGAGCCGGGGCACCGATCGGTCCAGCGAATACCGGCGTATCTTGTCGGCCTGGATCATCAGGAGCCGTCCCGTGGCATCAAACGCAATCGATCCCGGATTTTCTATCGTTTGAGCGTGGAGCATTTTGCCTGATGAAGCATCCACGAAGAGAAGCGTTTGCAGTTCGGGGAGACTCGCCACAAGAATCCCATTGTGGACAGCAAGACCACCGAGACGGGCGATTTTCTTGTTTTTTGTCTCATATTTCAGAACTGTCCGCTGGTTGCGATCTTTATCGAGCGCTGTGAGTCGCACTTCGCCTTTTCCATCTCGGGAACTCCACCAGGATCCGATGTAGTTGATCACCTCGGGGTCAGCCTTCGCTCCTCGGTCGGCGGCGAGATGCGAACCGCCGGTCCAGACGCCTCCCAGACGTCGGATTCCCCAGAGTTTTTTGCCGTTCAGATCGACTCCGATCAGACCGTGTCCGTGCTCCACGACATACGAGGTAAGAAGGACTTCCGGCTTCCCACTCGGGCCTTCGGGTACAAACAGCGCGTCCCACGGCGGGGTATGATCGGCGAGCCAGCCGCCTTTGTGGTCAGGGGTAAGCCAGGGAGGATCGCCCGAACTGTAGGGTGTCATCTGGTAACGGAGTTTCACGTCTCCGCGGTAGAGTCCCCTGACACGGTACTGGCCGGGTTCGACCAGGCGGCCCCGGATATCGTAGATCCCGTGAACGCGGGAATTGACAGGGGTCTCGTCGAGTCCGTCCCACCAGACCGTATGCTGGCCGGCCTCGAAACGACGGGAACTGAGGAGGTTCCGGACGCGTTTCCCTTCGCTGTTTTCAATGACGAGAGTGACATAACCTGGTTCTTTCAGTGTGAATTCGATGGGAATTGGGGGGTGATCGGATTCGGCGGCCCGGCGGAGTTTCTCCGGGATTACGGCATCTTCGTTCTGAATCGCATGGACGGCCATCAGTTCGCCGAGCCATGCGCGTTTCCCGCCGCGTGGTTTTCTGACGACATGGGGATGAACCCGTTCTGAGGGGCTCGGCTCGGTGATGGTCAGTCTCACGGCCCTTGTTTTGATGGTTTCGCCGAAATCCAGCCAGTTCGGCGCGAAACGGCGCGGGTACTGGTGGTCGACTTTGAAATCTCCCAAATTTTGCCAGTGTTCAGCTTCCGCTTCCCTGGGATGAACTTTCTCAGGCCCCTTGTAGCATGCCACCTGAACGCGGCTGAAACCTGCCCAGAGGGCGCACAGTCCCCGAAGCTCGACCTCCGTCGGCCACAACAACATCAGGGATTCCGGGGATTTATCGGAGATTGTTTTCGAACGCTCTTGCCATTCGTTCTCCCATACGCCGTGCCAGCCCCCGCGCGAGTGATCGTTCAGGAAACGGGCTTTCTTCTGGTTGGTGCTGGCGATGATGTCCGCTTCTGGAGCGAGGTTAATCAGGCGCTCTTTAAGAATGTAAACGCCGGAGAGGTGGCCCTGAAATTTCACTTTCATCCGCCCCCGGCTTTCCTGGCTGAATCGCAGCGCCCGGGTTGCGGTGTTCGGAGGCAGAATCCAGAGCGAGTATTCGCCTTCATGAACCCGAGTGGCTTTTTGCCAGTGGTTTTCCTGCCCCGGGTCGCCGGGATACGGGGCCTCTGGTTTCAAAACGGAGAGCTGTCCTCCACCGCGGGCAAAGACCGTCCCCACCGGGATCTTGCGTTTGAATCCCAGGCGCAGGTGGCGGACCCCGGCGGAGTCGGAGACCCCGAACTTTACGCCGGAGTGTCCGGGTCCGGAACGGCGGGTCCAGACGACCCAGCTGGGATGATCGTGGCGCGGGTGGAAATGGACGTCATCGGCCGGTTCTCCCTCGATTTTCTGACTCGTCGCATCCGGGTCGAGATCTTTTTTCTGCACCGGCGTCTGGAAATATTTGTCCGCCGCCGCCGCCGCGCAAAAGAAAAGTAAAGACACAAGAGCCAGGACTGTTCTCAAACAGCGGCCACAAAACCAGTTATTTTCGCGCATATCAGTTATTCCGTTTTCTGAAAGGGGTCTGGATGTAATTGTCTAAGGGAACTCGGATCAGTCTCCTCAGGTTTTGGCCCTGAGATCACTCACACAACATCTTAACATACTTTGTTCGCGCCTCCTGCCAGGTTTTCCGAACGAAAAGACCTCTCACTCAAATTCCAGCACACCCCAGCTTTTCGGATATAACAGTGCTTCCGACGGCAGATCGTTGACGAGGTTGGTGTGTTTGTTTGACCAGTAGGTGCGGGCAACGTTTGCGGTGCCGTTGGCGTTTGAAGAGATGAAACCAACATCGCCCCGCAATTTCAAACCTCCCTTAATTTGCAGGCCGATATCCGCCAACGGAATCCCCATCTCCACCGTGTAACTTCTTCCTTCCTTCCGGACGGCCGTCTCCGCCGATTTCAGCAAAACGACCCTGTCGAAATTTTTGGTCATGATGGGCGATTCATAGGTGCGAGCCTGGCTGTCGGGCGCGTCCGGCGCCACAGGCTGCATCAGCACCACCGCCTCCCCTTCCTGATACGGCGCCAGCAGAATTCGGCGGTCATCCTCCAGCAACTGTCGGCCACGGCGTTTCGGAGAAGGATTGATGCAAAGCTGGACATCCACCGCGTCCCCGGTCTTGAACAATCGCGTGAAATCTTTTCCGTTGTTCACCCAGGGCGAGGGATCTTTCACCGTCATCAGCAGATAGAGCTTTTTGGCATCGAAAGCCAGACGGGCCGTGGCATTTCGCGGTGAGCCATTACGTTGTATCTGCATGTCTGGTATGGCTTTCCAATCGCCATGGCGGCCATCTATATTCGGTTTGCTTTTCATTTTTGCAACCCTGTAATCTTCCTTCCT
>JAGXLK010000666.1 GCA_018334735.1 Planctomycetota bacterium
AGAAATGTCGAAAAATCCTGAATTAATCGTCCTGGCCGATTTGATCTCCACGGGCATTGGTGTGGGGCCCGCGTCGATGAGGAGATCGATCTCCCGATCATTGCTGTCCCGCCAGAAGTAAATGCTGCTATCCTTGCCCCGGTTCTGGATCTGTTTGTAGATTTCTGAAATGACGTATGTTTCAAAAACGGGCCCGCGCATATTGTGAATGCGCAACTCATCTGCCGTTCTGATGTTCAAAAGATAGCACAAAAGCCCCGTATCAAGAAAATACAGTTTCGGACTTTTTCGCAATCGTTTGTTGAAATTTCGGTAGTACGGCTTGAGCAACATGATGATAAAACTATCCTCGAGCACCGAAATCCACCGTTTGATCGTCGTATGGGCCACACCACAATCATTGGCCAGAGCCGACATATTCAGAAGCTGGCCGTTACGTCCGGCGCAAAACCGCACAAATCGTTCAAACGTTTCCATATCACCAATGTTCACCAGCTGTCGGACGTCTCGTTCCACATAGGTCTGGAAATAATTGCGGTACCAATTTCTCGCTCTCAAGTTTTTGTCATGGATTCTTGGGTAAAACCCCTTCAGGAGCAGTTCAAATGACAGGACAGCGGGGGACGACGAATTGGATTGTTCACAGATATCGTCCAGTGACTCAAGGGGGCGATAGGACCCACGCTCCAGTTCACTGCGGGAAAACGGGAGCAGATGCAGGATCCCGCACCGACCGGCAAGTGACTGACTGACGGACTCGTTAAGAAGAAAGTTCTGGGAACCGGTCAAGCCGAACCGCCCCGCTGTATCGTCCTCATCGACCATGGGTTGCAAATAGGAAAGCAGATCCGGTGCCCGCTGTACCTCATCAAATATGACCCGGTGAGAATACTGTTCCAACAACCCCCTGGGATCGCTCTGTGCGCGCTCACGCACGTCAGGCATCTCGAGATTCACATAATCGTAACCTGTAAATGTATTACGCACCAGGGTTGTCTTCCCGGACTGTCGGGGTCCGGTCACGCTGAAGACAGGATATTCTTCAGCCGTCCGGACCAGCTCTTCCGTTAGATGGCGTGGTATCATGCAAGAAACTCATTCTATGCAAAATGAATATCCGATGTTCATATTACATAATATCCGCTTCCCATCCACTATGCAAGCGAGGCCCCACCCGTTAGCCGCCGAAAACACCCCCCGAAAAGTAAGTATTCAGTGAAGCACGTGGCGGGGAGTTTCCGGTCTAAAAGAGGCCCGTCAGGGCCGATTCAGACGTAGCCCCGGGCGATCCCGGGCGGTTCGGGGGAGCCCGGGGGTAGCGGTTCGGGTAACGTGCCGGCAAAGCGCGCGAACAGTGTTCGGCGCGGCAAGCTTGCCGCGCTCGCCTCCGGCGAGGCGATCCGCCTCCTTCGGCTGCTTCCCAATGCTAACCCGGGGCTCGTTCGGCTAAAACAGCGGCCTCATTCGAACCTTCTCCTCAGTTCTTGTTTCGCGGTCTCCCAATCCGCGATCCGCTCCTCACCCGCATCAACCCGGGCCTCTGTCTCCTCAAGGGCCCTCCTGTGCCATTCCGGTGATTCCACATCCGTAGCTACTGTTCAATGGGCACTATTTCAAAATCATCCACAAACAGGGTTCCTTTGCCCTTCGGCGCAATATTCATGGTCCAGGCATGGGCCAGATGCGGGAGGGGGGTTTCAAGCGCAACGTGCTTCCATTCCGAACCTTCCTCGAGGTTTATTGATTCCTCCAATTTGTCAGGACGACCTTCCTTACTTCCCGGCGGATAATTAATTCTGTCGATCTTTAGACTCACACGGCCCTCGAAACCCTTTGAGCGCACCCAGAAACCAATCCGATAGAGACGTGCCGGGTACGGTCCGGTCCGGAACGATGGCCCGATTTGCATATTTGGGGGCTTCCCTGCTCGCACCCTGTGATGTCCGATGTTACTTGAAGTGCTTCCGGCCTCAATACGCATACAACGACTACCGTCGCGGCCTTCCTCTCTGTCTATTGCGTAATCCCCAACCCAGCGGACTTTTGAATCGCCGGCCAGCAATGGCACGGTCTTTTCAAAATGGTTCACTGGCTCAATATGGTAGAGTAGCGGAGCTTTGGCCACCTTTTCATCATACGGATGGATGGCTTTTTCCAGCGCCTGCCGGACTTGTTGGGGGGACCAGGCATAGAGACGGGCATGGCCTTCATACACATCACCTTTCTTTGCTTTTTTCTTATGCTTCTGTTTGAAAGCAGCCTCCACCTCCCCGTCCACAATCGGCAGAATATGCTGGTCCAAACCCCAATAGCAATAGTCACCGGCGTACTGATAAGCATTGTCTTCTGGAAGAGTGGTCACTGCGCCCCAGTTGTCAACAGTCGTCACCCAGTAGCCACCCCGTTCTATGAGAAGATCCTGAGGGGAAAGGGTGGCGCCGTTTTTAAATTGGTGGTTTACAGGAAATGAGGCAATTTCGCCCGATTTGTGCTTGTAGATCGCGTAATTCGGCGCATTACGACACGTCGGCAGCTTATCGGTCGCCGGAGCCACCGTCTGGTAAAACTTCGGATCGACAACATTGAGGTGCCACTTCGGAAATGTGTCGTCTTTGAGGATCTTTACCCTGACTCTTTTATCCCAAACATAGCCCTTGTCCGGGTCGTAAGACAACGTCACCCATCCCTCGCCCCGGCAACGACCGTGTTTGTCGTCTACGGAAGAATAAATCTTCACAGTCTCCCCTTCAGCCTCGACCTCAACGGTCGCGTCCTCCTTTTCCCACCTTAAAGCCCCCCAAACGGCATGAAGATCACAATATATCATAGGCATCACACCGGGAACTAATTTCACCTCTTCCAGTTTCAGTTTGGTCTTCTC
>JAGXLK010000667.1 GCA_018334735.1 Planctomycetota bacterium
TAACATAAAGGCTTCGCTCAAGCTTCCCGCAAACGAGAGCACCCTTCAGCGACTGGATGTCCCCGCTGATGACCTCTATCCTTATTTGCTTCGTATATGCCGCAAGCTGCTTTCGGGGGACGACGTACGGGATTTTAAATACATTATCAGAAATAGCGGTCAACTGCTCGGACTTCGGGAGGAACAGGTTATTTATAGCGACGGCAAACGGCTGGTTGCGCGCAGTATCTTGAACGATAAGGTAGCGTGGGAACTGGAGCCCCCACCCCGCCGGAATTTCCAGTTTGCCACCCGTGCCGGCCCGGAGGGCTACCGTGTCTTCCGCCACAGGTATGGCCTCCACCGGTTTGAACCCGGGGGCGAGACCACCGAGTTGACCGCGGAGGGAACCGAAGCTCCATGGGCTTTCGAAGTGGCCGGCGAACAGGCTGCCATAGTCAATGGTTCCAGCGTGACCCTGTACGAGGCAAACGAAAAGATGTGGACGTACCGCTCCCCCGTGGCCCTGACGGCCGGTCCGGGCTTTACCGGCGAACACATTCTCGTGGGCACAGTCACCGGTCAGCTGCTCGGACTTGACAAAAATAGTGGCAAAAAACAGTGGGAAAATACTCTGGCGCGAACGCTCGACGGACCAATCACAAACGTGGCGCACATGGGGCTCTGCGCCGGGGGAGACGGCCAGTTGTTCGCAATTAATCCGGCGAATGGGCGAATGCTGTGGCAGCACCGGCTGGGAGACATTCCCCTCCGGCGCCCGGTTTTGTTGGCGTCCGGCGCACTCCTGGTGGCCTCGATGGCAAATACCATCGAACTGCTCGATCCCGAAACGGGAAATGCCCGGGCGCAATATGAGTTCGACACCTGGCTTATGGGGGTTGAACCTTTGAAGACCGATGATGTTGAAATGGTGGCATGCTCGGATCTCACTGGAACGGTCACTTTCCTCAATGGTTCTGAGCTTAAACCCATTCGCCAGGTGCGGCTTCAAACTCGCCTGCAGGGCAGGTTGTTTTTCGCGCCCGCCCTGCCTCCACGCTGGGGTTCCGGGAAAGGCATGTTTTACGAAGAGGCATCCTCACTGCTGGTAAGCGACACGCAGGGGTTTGTCTACATGCTCGCAATTCCGGAGGATCGACCATGAGCCCCAAACTGACCCCGCTGTGCCTCGCCCTCTCCCTGTTGTTGGTACCGTTTATCGGCGTACTTCAAGTAAAAGGTGCGGAACCTGGCTTGGATCTACTGGACGAAGAGTCCGAAGATGATTTCCTTACACAACTGGAACAAGGCGAAGGGAACGATTACGACCTACTTCAACACAGTCATTTATCCGAGTTACACCGCTGGGAGGGCGTGAAACGCAGCCGCCGCCATAAGGGCGAGGACTTCCGTTGGCGGGTAATCGTGTTGAAAGATTACCCGGGTCGCAATTTGATAAAACCTGTTAACGGAAAAACCATAACCGACCGCATACGGGTGCCGGAGTCCAGAGCGTACCGGATATGGTTGGGTTACCTCGCGGGGGAGAAAGCTACTCCCGTTGAGGTAAAAATGAGCGGCGCAAACTCCCACGTATTTAAATACGGAGCAAAGGATCTCCCCCGCAAACCTGGTAAGACGCTGGAAGCCGAAAGGCCGATTCGGTTCGACTCTGAGCGGGAGCGGATGGCGTCAGCGGTGAGCGCCAAAAATATGATCTGGGAATACAGAGACGTTTCCCTGGAAGCCGGGACTACCAGATTAAGTGTCAGCAGCGAATCCCCGAGGGCAACATTGGATTCTGTTTTCATCACGGCCAGCCGGGATTTCTCTCCCAGTAAAGATACCCTTCGCGGGAACCTGAATCGCACATATGTCCGCTTCCGGGTGGTCGAAAGCAAGCAGGAAACGGATTCAACCCCCATCAGCGAGCGCTTGACCTATCACTGGTACCATATCCCCGATGGCCACAGCCGCCCACTGTGGTATTCATCACTGAGATCCTGGGAACCCGATCATGTCAAAGGTCCTCTGACAGGCCGGCCTGGCGAGCGCCGGCTGCCCGTCGGCGAATGGACGAGATGGATCGACGCTACCGAGGCTCTCGTTGCAACCGGGCGTTTCGCGACCGAAAGATTCAGTTTCGACGACGTCCAGGAAGGCGTCGCTGAGGTGCAGATGTCCTGGTTCACTCACCCAGCCGCCACTATGCGTAGTGCGCGTCCCCGAATTGCCGAGGGCACTGCGATGGTCACCATCCCGGTCGCGCGCAGAGGCTATCGAGCCCCAACTGCCGGCCCAGAGGATGAAAACGGTGTCTGGGGAATGCGTGCGGACGATTACTTGAAGTGGGTGGAAACCCCCACCAAAATCCAGGCGCGTCAGCGCCGTTGGGCCGACGAGGTGCTGGCAAAGTTGGGGGCGCAGGTTGACAACCCGACTCCCGACCCGCGCTACATCAAACTCTATACCCCGGCGCGCCCTTTCCCTCCGGCCCGCGAAGAAACCGCGAAGATGCTTTCCAGGTTGGGTATCAACTGGATTCACGGCCTGCCATGGCAGGTCTCAGAAAAGTATGATTTGCTCAACGGCTACTTCACACATCTCGGGGTCGGCCTTTATTTCGCTGATACTCCCTGTCCCTCAGATCCTCGCACGCCGGCAGTCGCCCGCAGGAAATTTGCCCAACGCGCAAAACGCTACGATCAGCAACAACCGAAAGGACACGAGAGGGTCCTGGCCATGAAGCTGGGCGACGAAATTGGAGCTGTCACGGGGGCCGAGCATATCAATCGATGTTGCGACTGCCTGAGCAGGTTTCACGATTATCTGCGCCGCACCATCAAAAGACTGGGAAAAGATCCGTCGTTCCTGGGGGTCAAAGATGTCACGAATCTGCGC
>JAGXLK010000668.1 GCA_018334735.1 Planctomycetota bacterium
GGAGGAAAGAAATAGCCGTCCGTGCTTTGATGTCATTTGATTTCTGAACAAAATGAAAGCGGTGCTCCGTTCGGCTGTGCCGAACTGCTCACCGGACTCCGAAAGCGCTTCGAACAGGCGTTCCTGAAACGTTGCGATTGTTGAGAACGAAATCTTCCAATTCGCACTCACATTCACCCGCGTATTTTTGGTACCCTGGCAGCGCGAATACGCGGTTAGGGTCCGTTAGACTCAGCCATTCAGGTTCACGTGTCATTGCGAGGCGTTCCGCTCAGCGGGAGGCCGCGGCAATCTCGCTGTTGGGTCGACGGAACGATGAGATTGCTTCGCCCGTCTTATGAGGGTCTCGCAATGCCCTATGTGGCCGCGATTTTACGCTTTAAAGGTGGGTATTGGCCGCGTTCTGAACTCCAGCCCCGCGTGGCGGTGCTGAAGTCCCGCCCGCTCATGGGGAATGGAGACTCGAGTTCAGCTGAGCCCGCCATCTGGTGGGTGAAGGGGGACTTGAGGCGGACAACGCTGGCAAATGGTAAAGCGCATGGAAGGCCCAAAAAATCGCACCGCGTTCTGAACTCCAGCCGGCGGCTGAAGTCCAGCCCGCTCATGTCCCACGCAACCGATGGTGGGATGCGGGTTCAACGACATCAGCTTTGTCTCAAGAAGCCGGTTCGGGCCGGGTCGTCTTCAATGTTACATGCCCTATATCCCGTCCCCGGAAGCTAATCCGCTTGCTCCACCCGCAGAATGCACAGGTTGCGGGAGGGCAGATCGATGGAAATGGGGGTGCGGGGACCTTTGACCGTCAGTTCCCGCGTCTGGAGTTCTTTGCCACCCTCTTCGCTGAGCGTCAGTTTGTACTTTCCGGGCTTCAGGAGGTAGAGTTCGGCATTGAGGTCCCGCGTTTTTTCGCCGAAATGATATAGCTTTGCGGTGAACTGTTCTTGTCCTGATTCGGTGACCAGAGCGGCGAAAGCGCGCGGTTCGGTAAGCCAGCGCACGGCGTTCATCGGGAAATACCGCGGATCCCCGGGATCGCCCGTGGCGCTGGCATAGAGGACCGACGTATTTGGCGTGGGCCAGTCCCACCCGTTACCTTCGTTGCCCCAGCGCGCGTTGAAGGTCATCACCCGGTCGGTCCAGCGCATCTCGCTGGTGTAGCCTGGTTTATTGATGCGGAAAGCTTTTGCGTTTTGCTCAAGATCTTTTACGAGCGCCTCTTTCCCGTTATCGAGCCGCATCTGCACGTACCCGTCTGCGTCGGCTTGCAGCAGCCGGTCGTATTGGGGGTCGCCGGTGAGCAGGCGGTATTTGGCGAGGGTCTCCGGGAGAAAACGTTTCATGCCGTTGCCGAAGCGGGGGCTGCCGGAGAACACGCACCATGCGGCGCTGCCGGGTTCCAGCTTTTCGGGTTGTTCTTCGTCGAGATAGCGTATACGTATATCGGCCATGGACCGGATGGGTTCCATGTATTTTTCCTCACCAGTCATATGGTAGGTCAGGAGCATGGTCTTGGTCATCAACATCATTGCGCTGGGCCAGGCGTAGAGATCGTTGTGGTAGTTCTGCGGTTTCCACCAGGGTTTGACCCCGCCGCCGATCTTGCCGTCGGGCCAGTGAATCGCCGAGGGCACAATACCGGCCGGTTTGCCGTTTTCGGCCCGCGCTGTGGCATCAACCCATGTATCCATCCAGCGGGTGATCAGGCTACCGACCCGTTCGTCTCCGGAACGCAGCCAGTGGATCAATGCCGGATGGAACGTTCGTGGGTGGTAGACGGTGTCGCATGCCCGTTTCGGCCTGGTATCGACCTTATGGACGTTGAAGTAGGTGCTTTTGAACTGCAGGAATCCCCGTTTATTTTCGCCCATCCAGACTTTTCGCGCCAGCTCCACGATCCGCACCGCCCGTCGCCGCCACTCGGGGTTATCGGGTTCGAGAAAGATCATCGGTGTGATTGAATCGCCCGTATCTTCGGCGGTATGCTCGACATCGCTCATCCGGGAAGTGTAGCCGTGTTTCATGTGCGGTTCGCTCAGGACGGCGTTGGAGAGTTTCGTCTGGGCACCGATGATCTTGGGATCGCGGAAAGCAACCAGAATCGGGGTCCACCAGCGCCACATCTCCACGTCGTCGCCCCAGCCGCCGCCGAACTGGCCGTCTTCGATCTGGCGCTCGTCGATCCACCAGTGGATCACGTCGGCGAGTTTTTCGAGTCCTTCTCGCTGCAGGTTGGCCCATCGGGGCGCGTTGGGATCGGGCTCGAAGTCTGCGGGCCAGGGGATCGGTTCGCCGTTGTACATTGCGATGATACGGTTTTTGGGGAACGCTTTTTGTGCGATGTCAAGGTGTTTTCGCGCTCTGGAGTAGTATTTTTCCCGTTTTGATTTGTGGCGCCGAATGCCCCCGATCTGGATAGGGATCCAGAGCAGACATCGGGCGCGGTAGTAGGCCCAGATCGGGTAGAGGGGGGAATCTTTGCGGACAGCGGGGGGGTATGGTTTGCCGCCGAGGCGCCGGGCGGCCGGATAGAAGAACCGGCAGAGATAGCCGTTTTCGGCGGCGCGTCCGCCGGTGCCCTTGCGGGCTTTTTCGCGGCCGTTGGCCCACCAGTCGATAACAGGGAGGATCGTGCTGATATCCCGGCGAATTTGCGGGGGGAGATCTTTGCGTTCCTTCAGTTCTGTCAGGATACGATACCGTTCTTTTTCGCTCTCGGCATTGCCCGCGCGTTTGATCTGCTCCTGGATCTGGGATTTGCGATCGCCGTAAAGGTGGGCAGCGCCGATGGCTTTTCCGGCAATCTTTACCGCGGCCATCCGTGAATCGGCTTCCTCGAGCGACAGGATTGCCCGACTGGCGTGGCCGTTCTCAAACCTTCC
>JAGXLK010000669.1 GCA_018334735.1 Planctomycetota bacterium
CGATCCGAAGTCGGTAACCAAATCGAAATAATCCATCGCTTTGGTAATATACAGGTAGCTGTTGGCATCAAAGCGCTCCACAAATTTCCCGCCTTGATGTCGCAGATAGCTTTCAACCCGGAAGTCAGGCGGGCCAAAATCGTACCCAACGTCCTCCCGTCCCTGAAGTCTTCTGCCAAATTTATCGTGCATAGACTCATCGCTGAGATACGTAATGTGACCAATCATTCGAGCCACAGCGAGACCACGATCCGGCGGTTCGGCGTTGTAATAGTCGCCACCGTTCCATTTCGGATCGGCGTAGATGGCCTGGCGGCCCACTTCATCGAATGCGATCGCCTGCGCGCTCAGCCTGGCAGCCGTCGCGATCGGTATCGCAGAATATACCATTTCGGGATATTCAATAACCCACCGCAATACCTGCATTCCCCCAAATGAACCACCGATCACACAAAGAAGACGGTCCAGACCCAGATGTTCTGTCAGCAACGCGTGCTGGACCTTCACCATATCTTGAACAGTCACCATGGGGAAATTCAGCCCATACGGTTCACCCGTTGAAGGATTAAGCGATGCCGGGCCAGTACTACCTTTGCAACCTCCGATGATATTGGAGCAAATAACGAAATAGCGCTCTGTATCGATCGGTTTCCCGGGGCCGACCATCAAATCCCACCAGCCCGCCTTGGAATCATCGGGCGAGTGCCGCCCTGCAACGTGCGCATCACCAGAAAGCGCATGACAGATCAGAATGGCATTATCACGCTCGGGGGTAAGTTCACCGTAAGTCTCATACGCAACGTCAATCGGCCCGAGTTTCGCCCCACAGCGCAGCTCCAGTCGGTCGGGAGGGAGAGCAAACCGCCAGAAATGGGTCTTAACAATCATGCTTAACAGGTTCTCCTTTACCTGGGAGCGCCGAACCGCGATTTTGCCGCGGGACCACTAAAGTGAAACCAGGGTTGGCGGCATCTTATAAGTAAATAATTTCATAATCCTATCGGAGTTGGCAATTCGCCAAACGCTCCAATCACCGTTTCAGAGCCCGGTCAAGGTCAGCTTCTATGTCTTCCACATCCTCTATCCCCACCGAAAGCCGCACAAAATCCTCCGTCACACCAGACTGCTCGAGTTCTTGGCCGCTCAGCTGCTGGTGCGTGGTGCTGGCGGGGTGGATCGCGAGCGTCCGGGCATCCCCGATATTGGCGAGATGGCTGACGGTTTGGAGGTTATCGATAAACCGTCGGCCGGCGTCCCGCCCGCCTTCCACCCCGAAACCGATCATACCACCGAACCCCCCATCGAGATATCGGGCCGCGAGTTCGTGTGTCGGGTGATCCGCCAACCCGGGATAATTCACCCAGTTGACGGCGTCATGAACGGAGAGGAATGAAGCAATTTCCGCCGCATTCTCGCAGTGGCGTGGCATGCGAACGTGGAGTGTCTCGATTCCCTGAATGATGAGAAACGCGTTTTGCGGGCTGATACACCCGCCCAGATCACGCAGTATCCGGCACCGCGCCCGCATGATGTAAGCCGCTTCCTCGAACCGTTCGGTGAAACTCACCCCATGATAAGCGGGATCCGGCTCGACCATCTCGCCGAATCGGCCACTGCCTTTCCAATCGAAATGCCCTCGGTCGACAAGCACCCCGCCGATACTGGTCCCGTGGCCACCCAGATACTTTGTCAGCGAGTGGACGACGATATCTGCCCCATGCTCAAGAGGCCGGCACAGCCAGGGAGTTGCCATTGTATTGTCCACCATCAGCGGAATCCCGTGTTCGTGGGCCACATCGGCCAGAGCGCCCAGATCCGGTACCGTCAGCCGGGGGTTGCCGAGCGTTTCGGTGTAGACGAGTTTCGTCCGATCCGTGATTGCCTCCGCAAATTCCGCCGGGTCATCCGTATCGGTAAAGGTCGTTTCAATCCCGAATTTATCCGGGAATGTCTGGCTGAACAGCGTGTATGTTCCTCCGTAGAGTCCGCTGGAGGCCACGATATGATCGCCGTGGCCCATAATCGTCAGGCAGCCGGCGTTTATGGCGGCCATTCCGCTGGCGAAGGCGAGCCCTCCGACGCCCCCTTCGAGCATAGAGACGCGCTTCTCAAGCACTTCCGTCGTTGGATTCATCAATCGCGTGTAAATGTAGCCCGGTTCCTCCAGCGCAAAGAGTCTTGCCGCGTGGTCGCTATCCTCAAAGAGATAAGAAGTCGTCTGGTAGATCGGGACAGCGCGGGCGCCGGTATCGGTGTCAGGCGTATGACCCCCGAGCAGGCAGGCCGTGTCAAACTTCAGTTCGGGACTTTCGTCCATCGTATTCTCTCCTCAAAAAAAAGTGGGTTCTCGTTTCTAATTACCCACGTAGCGACTGTAAAATTGCCGGGCGACCGATTGGTCGGAAGTTCCCTGCACAATGGCCCGCCCGTTGGGAAAAATCGTCATCGTGAGAGCATCATTTTCAATCGTCAGCAGATAGCCGTTGTAGTTGCAGTCGCAGCTCGATTTCAGTCTCTCGAGCAATTTATTCAAAGACAGTTTCTTCTGTTCCTCAGGCACAATCTGAACAGCTTCCCGACCGCAGAGCGCCGCTGCACTGGAACCTTTATTCCCGTTCAAAAAGTCGAACCGGAGGTGCCCGCAGACAGGGCATTCGGCTCTTTTTTCCACTTTCACTGTTTCGAAAGTTCCCCGCCATACATCGCCCGTCACGAGTCCGGGGTCGCCGAAAGTTTCCGTAGCGAGCAGGCGGAGAGCGAAAGCTGCTTCGAGTGCCCCGACCAGTCCGGGGGCGGGATTAATCACACCGGCAGAATCGCACGTGGGCAGACTCACGGGATTCGGCTCCTCGGGCATCATACATCGCAGACACCCGG
>JAGXLK010000670.1 GCA_018334735.1 Planctomycetota bacterium
CCCAAAAAGGCTACCACCTCACCTTGCGTGGGTGGGGCCGTACCTGAGCCGGGAACATAAGGCATCGCTCCACCGGCATAAAACCGGTGGTGGCGTGGGTGTGGGTGGACCGCTGGTAGTGCAAAGGTACACCTCCACCGGGATGAACCCGGTGGTAGGTAACGACGGAACGGCCAGAGATCAGAGGTCAGAGGTCAGCGACGACAACGGCGAGGAAGTTGTGAAGCTATGAAGTTTAGAAGCTACGAAACTGCAAAGACGACGAACGGCGGACGGCGACGAGGAAGCTGGGAAGCTACGAAGTTTAGAAGCTGTGCCACCCTGCGGGGGGATCGGCAACCAGCTCCAGTTCGTTATCCGTTCACCAATCAACCAATAAGTTGCTGGCGATTATAGTTGACTTTTGTCTTTTTAACCTTTATAGTGAGAAAACTAACAAAACAACAACGATTTTTGCGGAAGCGACGCTATCCCGGGAATTTCGTGGATGCACCTGAAAGGGGATTTGCTATGCGCGGCTTAAAGCCCTCATCTGAAACGAAAGGTCGACTGTTTGGTCTGGCGCTGATCCTCGTTTTTACTCTTACTGCCGCTGCCACCCCACGCAAAGAATCGCAAGAGCCCCCGGAGAAAACGCCCACCGAACAGCAGTCTCAGTCCCAACGCATACAGTTGCCCGCCGGATCGCTGCCCGTCCAGGCAATCTACCCCGATCAAAAACCCGTCCGGTCCGCGTCCATCAAGATGTGGCATCAGGAAAGCGGGAAATTCGTCTGGACCGATAAAGCCGACGAAGAGGGCAATTTCGAAATTCCAGAACTTGACGCGGGCGAATACCTCCTGATCGTCGCAGAACGTGTCGCGATACCCATCGAGACCGGCATTGAATCAGCCGACGGCGAAGGACCGTTCTTCGTCCTCGTGCCGCACGGCAAAAGTCAGTTCGCCGAACTTTCGGCCAGGGCCCAGGCCCGGGCTCTCACCCAATTTGAAGGCGGAGGGGCTGAAGAGGAAGAGGGGACTGGAGGCGGGCTGTACTGGGATGAGGAAGAGGGAAGTGCCGAAGAAGAGGATGAGGACGACGACGACAAAGGAGGAATGTACTGGACGGAGGGTGGGGAAGAATCCCCGGGCTTTTTCGGGGGCCTTGTACGTTCGCCCTATTTCTGGGGTGGCGTCGGAGCCGTCGTTCTTGGTCTCGCTTTGGGCGGAGGCGGAGGCGGTGGCGGCGGTGGTGGTGGCACCTCGAGTCCAACCAATTAATGGCCCATCTCCCACCGTTTGGGATCATGCGTACCATTGTGAGTATTTCCATGGAACATAAAAGGTTTTCCACCCTTGTCTCCGTGTCCCTGTTGATCCTGCTGGGTCTGGCCACCGGTTGCACGCGCCTCGCGCTCAGCATAAAAGGCAACGCCCCCAAATGGTCGAAAGACCAGGCCGGCAAACAAAAAACCGAGATGCAGGAGCGTAAAACACGGCTCTCCCAACAACTCGCTGCCTGGAAACAACGATACGAAGGTGAAAGCGGACCCTACCGTCTCGGTCCTGAAGACGAACTGGAAGTGACCATCTTCGGGATGGAGAAACCCGGACAGCCGGCGCTGATCAACTGTGCGGTTCGGGACAACGGGACGATCAACCTGCCATGGGCGGGAGAAGTAAGCGTCGGGGGACTCACGGTCGAACAGGCCGAAAAACAGATTGCCGGGGTTTACGACGGCGAATACCTGAACGATCCCCAGGTCAGCCTGCGGGTAACCAAACGTCTCAGCAGCACGGTGTTCGTGCTGGGAGCGGTTAAAACCCCCGGATTCTACCCGCTCAAAGAACGCAGCTCAACGTTGCTGTCGGTCCTCTCGGCAGCCGGAGGGATCGCCGACAATGCAAGCAGTGTCGTGACCGTTGTCGCCCCGGGCGATGCCACGAAATCGGGCCAGCAAAAAGATTCCGACCGACAGGTAACGGTTGACCTGAAAAGTCTGCTGGAAGAAGGGGACCTCTCGGGAAACGTCAAGGTCGGACCCGGCTACATCGTCTCCGTCCCCCCGACCAGTATCGGGTACTACGTTCTCGGATATGTGCGGCGCCCCGGACGTTATGAGCTGCGACGCCAGAGCCGCATCAGCGCGCTGCAGGCCGTGGCCAATGCCGGGGGACTTTCCGCCGACGGTCGACCGAAAAACGCGTATATCGTGCGCCACATGCAGGGTGTGGAGAAAGTTATTCCGTTGAACCTGACGAAGGTTGCTTCGGGCAAGTTGCCGGAACCTTATCTCGAAGCCGGCGACGGCCTGGTGATGGGAACCGATTGGCTCGCGCAACTCGGCCATTTCATTCGCGGCGGAGCCAGCCTGAGCGCGAGCGCTTCGGTAAGTCCGTAAGAAATAACATAAGCTGAAAATTATGAATCCAACTGAAAAACCAGCTGAGGATCCGAGGATTCCAGCAGGGAATGAACGACCCGCCGGGACGATGAATGCGATGCACAATGATCCCGGACAGGACGCGCCTGAACTCCGGTACTACCTCGGTCTTCTGCAACGTCGCATCTGGATGGTCGTCACGTGTTTTGTGATTGTGGCGACCCTCGGGGCGATCCATACTTACAAAAAACCGCCTGTCTACCGCGCCAGCGGCCGCGTGCTCGTGCAACACCAGCTCCCGCAGATCGTCGAACTCAGTCGCACGGCTCAATACAGCAGACGCCGCGAGGGGGATTCGCAGCAGACCCAGATGGAACTCATCAAAAGTCCTGCTATCCTGGAACAGGCCGCCCGGGACAAACGCATCGCCGACGTGCTCAACCCCGAAAGAGGCGCGGCGGGAAAAGGAGGTCGCGGCTCGGGAGGGCCCTGGACGGATATAAAAA
>JAGXLK010000040.1 GCA_018334735.1 Planctomycetota bacterium
GGATTCCCGTATCAATCCACCGCATGCTGGGGCACGCTCCGGTTCCACCCCGAAGGAAATATCCCCCGCGAATGGGTCGAAGGCGACATCCCTCCGGAACAACCACTCCCACTGACTTTCAAATATGAGCTGCCTCGCGAAGGTGAGACGACCATTCAGATTTTCGATGAAAATAATGAATCCGCCCGCATCCTCGTCGCCCAGGAGTATCGTCCGGGAGGTATCAATACCGAAAGCTGGGACGGTCTGGATAAGGATGGCAAACCGCTCCCGGCCGGGAAATACACCTGGCGGGGCGTCGTACACGACAAAATCAAAATGAAATACCGTTTCAGCGTGCACAATTCCGGCAATCCCCCCTACCCCACCGACGACAACACGGGAGGATGGGGCGCCGACCACGGACGGCCAACCACCGCTCTCGCGCTGGAAGACGGCATGATCCTGGCCTGGAGCAGTGCCGAATACGGCTGGGGCATCATCCGGGTCGACCTTGACGGTCAAAAAAAATGGGGTTCCAAGCGAACCGCCCAATATCTGGCCACCGACGGTGAACGGCTCTTCACGGCGGGCGGACACGGATGGTCCGGCGGAAGCGCCGTTAAAGTGATAAGCGCCGAGAACTCGCGCACGCTCAATTTCCAACCCGGACAGGAGACGCTTCCCCCACCAAAAGGAGAAGGCGAGAACAAAGTCACCGGACTCGCATGCAACGGGGAACGCATCTACGTCTCCTATGGCAAACGGAACCTGATTGGCGTGTACGATCTTAAAGGAAACCTGATCGACCAGTGGAAAGTGTCGTCCCCGGGACGCCTCGCCATCCGCCCGGATGGCAGCCTGGCCGCTTACAGCGGACAGCGCGTCGTGGCCGTTGACGACGGAAAGGTGAGTCCGCTGATCGACCGGAAACTCGAGGCCCCCCGCGGAATTGCGGTTGACAGGGATGGCACAATTTACGTCTCTCAGGCGGGTAACCTCCAGCAGGTTCGTGCTTTCAGCCCGAGCGGAAAACTGCTCCGGACCATTGGTAAAAAGGGCGGACGTCCCGCTAAAGGCAAGTTCAACCCCAAGGGCATGTACCAGCCGGGCGGTATCGACATTGATGTGCGCAACCGGCTGTGGGTGGCTGAAACCGCCGGCGGTCCCAAACGCATCAGCGTGTGGGACGGGGGCACCGGGAAATACCTGGATCAATACTTCGGTTCCTCCGGCTACTTTGCCTACGGGCACATCGATCCGGCCCGACCGGACGAAATCTACGCCAACCACGTGTTGTGGGCAATCAACTGGGACAACTACGAAACTCACCCGAAAACGACGGTCTGGCGCAAGACCAGCCCCAACATGATGCCACCGGTCAGTCCCAGCGCCTACATCAGTCACCCCCGCATGATCACCGCGGATGACGGGCATCAATACATGTATGGACGCAAGCTGCCCATGAGCATCGTGCTGCGGCGCGACGGCGAGCTGTTCAAACCCTTTGTGGCCACCATCGAGGTGGGCCACGGCGGACGGTTCTCCACCGGACTGTCGCTGATCGACGAAAATCCGGACCGGTTCCCCAATGCCACCTATCTGTGGCAGGATGCCAATAACGATCAGTGCGTGCAGGCGGAAGAGCTGGAAAAATTGCCCGGTAAACGCCGTTTCCGCAAAATTCGGCTCTCGATTGATAAACAGCAAAATCTCTATATGAACAAGGGCTACAAACTGGAGCCGGTCAAGATCACCGATAAAGGACAGCCGGTGTATAATTTTGAGCAAGCGGAAAAAATCCCCGTCGGTCACGCCCCCTATTCCGACGGCTACGTCTACCCCGGCTACGGCGCGGGCACCATTGCGCGAATTGACCCGGCCAACGGCGATAAACTCTGGCGCTATACCGGAATCACAATGTGGAAACGTGCCCTCGACATGGGAACGGTGGGCCCCGGTAAACTCTGGGGAACCACGGGCCTGATGGGCGTGGCCGGCAACTACGTCGCCTACATGACATATTTCGGCGTCAACCACGTCTTTCTGGCCGACAAGGGGACGTATCTCGCCGCGCTGCTCAAGGACGGCCGCACGACGACGGGCCGCGGCCCCTACGAGGGTCAACCCGAAGGTCAGGGCGGCAGTTTCGTCAAGTTGAACATCGACGGCAAGGATCGTTACTTCGTGATCCACGGCGGGCAGGACTCGCGCGTCTGGGAGGTGCTCGGTCTGGATAGCGTTCAAAAACTCAGAGGTGGCACCTACACGCACAAGCCCGAACAGGTGGCAACCGCCCGCAAAGCGCTGGAAAAATGGGAAGCCGCGAAGGCGGGCAAAACCCAGATGGTCATCCACAAAGGACGCGACGCACTGGATGAAGCTGAGGCCGTCACCGGCAGCGTGGATGACAATCGCCAGTTCGAGGCCAGAATGGCCTACGACGAGGACAATCTCTACGTTCGTTTCGATGTGGACACGAAGAATACCCTGACAAACTCCATGCCGGAGAAAAACATTCTGTTCCGGGGAGGCAACTGCCTGGATATTCAGATCGCCACCAACCCCGCGGCCAATGCGGACCGCGAGAAACCCGCTCCCGGCGACCTCCGGCTGCTGGTGACGCGCCAGGACGGCAAACCATTCGCCGTCATGTATCGACCGAAGGTGAAAGGATTTGACGGTGAACCGATCGTGCTGGACTCCCCGACCGGGCAGGAATCCTTTGATTCCATCGAGGTGGCCAAAAACGTCGGGCTGGATTATTCCAGAACGGACGATGGTTTCACCGCCACGGTGACCGTACCGCTGGATCTGATTGGCTTGAAACTCCAGCCAGGCGCCACCGTCACGATGGATCTGGGCTATGTCTTCGGCAATTCGAAAGGCAGTCGGGCATCAGCGCGGGCCTACCTCAACAACAACAGCTTCAGCGCCAACGTGACCGACGACATCCCCAACGAAAGCCGACTTGAGCCGGACCAATGGGGGACGGCGACGGTAAAATAGCGGCAAGGATACCCGTTTGAAAGGGGAGATTGTAATGCCTCGCAACAGATGCATTGAAATGCCCGTAAGACCAAAACGTCGAAACTGCAATCGGGCCCGAAAAATCCGTCGTCGTTCGGGGGTAGTCTCCGCCTTCACACTCATCGAACTGCCCTTCGACAGGCTCAGGACAATGAGGAAGCGTGAAGACGCAGGTTTCACGCTTATCGAATTGCTGGTGGTCATCGCGATTATTGCGATCCTGGCCGCGATGTTGATGCCGGCTCTGGAGAAAGCCCGGGAGGCGGCTTATGCGGCTCAGTGCTCATCCAATTTTCACGAGATTCTGCTGGGGGTTCATTTACACGCCAATGACAACAATGAGATTTTGCCGAACCTCAACGGTGGTCCGGGCTATGACGGTTCCTATTCGACAATGGGATCGGCCAACGTAAATTCGCATTCAGATTGGTCCGTCATTCAGCAAAGCGACCATGCACAGTGGGCCAGCCAATATCTGGGACAACCCTGGCGATATGAGGCTTCCACAAACCGCGTGCTGCTCCCAGGTGTCGAAATTTGCCCCGGTATCGGTTCGGATCGCCAAAACTGGTACTGTGATGCGCCGAGAAACAGAATCATTAACAAGAAAGTGGGGGAAAATTGGCGCCAAAGCAGAACCCTGGGATATGGCTCGTGGCTAGGATTCCCTATGAAAGAACATAATGACTACAGTCGGACCATTGATACCCCTTTATCTTTAATGAAACATCCGTCGCACGACATCTTTGTTGCCGATCTTACGCTTCAGGAACAGCCCCCGGGCGAGTACTTGAGTTTCAGTTACCGTCCGGACTTGCTCAAAACAGTTGCCCACGGATCGCCGGGCAACCCGGCGGGCATGAATCAGGGATATGCTGACGGATCGGTGCGATGGTACAATTTCTCTGAACTCAACACCGGCTATTTATGTTCATACTGGTGGGGCCGCAATGTTATGGCGTACTACAACAGAAACGTCGACCTGGTGGGCGCCGATAGAGACGGCAAAAGCACCTTCAACAACGGAGGCTACCCCGAGGAAGTCTGGTGGCCCGGCTCCGATAGCGATTTCACCGACCAGTGGAGAGGGGTCGTTTCGCACGGCCACGGCACAAAAGAATTCTGGTAAAAGATAAGCGAAAACGGGGGAAGAGGCAAAATTGCATGTCGGGGGGGAGACAGTGAAAGCCGGATGTACGCTGCACAGCATCGGTGTGTTCATTGCAAAGGGTTCGTACCGGTGCGGCCCGCGGCAATTTCGCCACTTTACCGCGAACCCTAACAGGCCTTAGGAATCAGTAAAAACAGACTTCAACGTAAGAAAGGTTCTGGCATGGGGCCGAAACGGCGAATAGCAAAACGCTCTCATCGCGACCCGTTACTGAACAAATGGCTGGTGGTGGTATTAATTCTCGGAGCCGGGCTGATTGGATGCGTTCTGCACTTTCAAAAAAACAAGAACGAAAAGCGGACCGGTTCCGCCGAACAACCGAAAACTGTCGAAAAACAACGAGCTGGCACCGGCCGCGATAAGACGGAAAAAGAACGGTCCATTTCAGAACACGGAATAACTTTCACGTACGAGCTCAAGGAACCGGGACTGGTCTCCGCCGGCGTATACAACCGCCATGGCGTGCTCGTGCGAACCCTCCTGAGGGCCCGGCCTCAAGATCCGGGACAGCATATCCTCCGCTGGGACGGTTTGAACCGCCTGGGAAAACCACAACCGCCGGGCGAATATACAATCAAAGTGCTGCGCAAACCCCCTTTCAAAAAGGAATTTATTATGCAGGTCGGCGTCAACCCCAAATCCAAACCGTATCACCGCTGGGTTGGCGACTTTGGAGGGGGCACGAGCGTCGCCGTCGATAACTCCGGCATGTATGTGGCCAGCCGAAACGCCGAAGGCAATTACATGCTGATCAAACAGTCTCTCGACGGCACCGAGCGCATGTGGCAGCGGGAAGACGTGGATCCCTGGCGGGGCGGTCTGTCGTTGGGCACCGACGGGAAGACTGTGTATGTCCTCCAGCAGAACGCGTTCATCACCCTCTTCGATGCCGCAACCGGCCGCCATACCGGCCGGTGGGATGCGCTGCCCAAAAACCATAAACACCACAAGCTGAAAGGCCGGAAGCGCCGCAAAATAAAATATACAGATCACCACCCCATCGCCGCCATGGACTTTGCCGTGCGGGGCCAGCATCGGGTCCTGACCGATCAGAAGGCAAACGTTATGAAATGGCTGGCGGAAGACGGCTCGGTCACCCGCCGAGCAAAGGTGGATTCCCCCCGCGGCGTGGCCATCGCCCCCGATGGCACCGTCTACATCATCTCCGGCGATAAAATCGTCTCCGGCACGCCGCAGGGCGAAACCGGCATCATTGTTCAGGGTCTCAATAATCCCCGGCGCTTGACCTACGATACAGCCAATGATGAACTGCTTGTGGTCGAAGGGCCGGACGATAGGCGGGTCAAACGCTTCGATCTAACGGGTGCTCTCCAACAAACCTATGGCCGAGAAGGCGGCCGCCAAGATGGACCATACAAACCGGGCGACTTCCGGGGAGTCAAAGATATCACGGCCGACGGGAAGGGCGGGTTTTTCGTGGCCGAATCAGAGACACCTCCCCGCCGGGTCGCCCACATGAACGCTGAGGGCGAACTGATCCGCGAGTGGTATGGCGGTCTCACGTTCTTCTCTCCGCATTCCGTTGATCCACGCGACCCCACTCAGGTGTGGTACCGTGTCAATGGCGGGGGAGGCTGGGTTCTGGCCGAAGTGGATTACGAGAACCGAACCTGGTCCGTGCAGGAGACGCACAGGTTCCGGAACAAGGCGGGCGGACTGGGCCGCGGCCTTGGCAACCGGCGCCGGTTCGTCGTCCGGTATCACGGAGACAAACGGTATCTGGTGGGCGAATCGTTTCCGCCCATGGTCTTCCGTCATCGGGACGGGAAGCTGCTCCCGCTGGTCATTGGCAACCGCGGCCGCAAATTTCCCCAGGCCCGAACTGTAGCCCGGCTGATGACCCAATCGGACAACCCGGAAACAATAAAGGGCTGGATTCGAGAAAATCTGGGCAAAAAACGTCGCAAGAAAAACACGTACTTCTGGACCGACAAGAACGGCGACCATCAGCCCCAGCCCGAGGAGATAACGCTGCATAAACTGGGGAACGTCTATCACGGCCCTGGCAGCGGGGCATACATTACCGACGATTTTTCGGTCATTTGCCGAGGAGGCGATTACAATCCCCGACGCGACGAAGCAAACGCAACGAAGTTCTACACCAGCATCGCCCGCCTCTCGCCTGCGAACTGGACAGAAGGTGTGCCGCAGTATGATCTGCCCGAACAGGCCTCGGAACTGGACGTGGCTCCCCTCTACGTGGAGCCACGGACCGACGCCTACATCGGCCGTGCCGGGGGACACAATTTCAGCTCCTTTCAGGACCGAAAAGGCGCATTATATGCTTTTTATCATTGGGGCGGTCGCGGCTTCGGCGGTTTCCCCAATTATCAGGCCGGACGATATGTGCGACTGACCAGGTGGAACTCAGATGGCAAACGGCTGTGGTCGGTCGGACGCAAGGCCTCCGGAGCCAATAAAGCCGCAATCTACTGGAACCCCACTGCGCCGGGCTGCATTCATTATCCCTCGCTCATAGCGGGGGAAATCCGTGACACCGTGGTCGTCTGTGACCGCATCGTGAACCCCGGCATGGTCTGGACCACCGACGGGCTCTTCGCGGGGTCTTTTTTCCCCGGACGGGTCGAGGACGGTCTGCCGGGATGGGTCTACGTATGGCAGAGAGACATGGAAACGAATACCCACTCGCTGGTCAATCACGATTCCCTCGAAGGCGGCGCCATTACCGAATACAAAGACAAAGTCTATTACTACTCCCCCGGCTGCAATTCGGTGGTCCTCTACCGGATCCATGGCTATGATCGGGACGAATGGAGGCGTATCCAGGAAACCGTGCGCGTCGATGGAATCATGCCCCACGCCCGGGAGGAAGGCACCGGACTGCGGGCGGAAATCTATGGCGGCACAGAAATGTCCGGCCCGCCGGCTTCGACCATAGAATCCGTATCACCTGGCAGCCTGACGGTTTCCGAATCTGTCGACACTTCGGAGGGCGTGGCGGTGCGCATGACGGGAATGCTCGAAGCGCCGCTCTCGGAAGAATTTCAACTCAGCATCGGTGGCGGAGCGGTGCGCGCCTGGATCAACGGCCGCCAAGTGATCGAAAGGTGGAACGAAGACCAGCGCTATGGGGCCGGAGGAACCACCGAACCGATCCCGCTCCAGGCGGGAGAGCGGATTCCGATCCAGATTGACTTTTATACTACCAACCCGGGCCGACTCCAAGAATCGAAAAAGAGATCTATTCCCCTCCGGTGGGAATCGAAGAACACCGACCCCAACTACATCCCCGCCCGGTTTCTCTATCCCGGCCAGCTGAAGACCATCAGCAGGGTCGGATCGAGGCCGGCGACCGAGCAAATTCATGCCCGTTCCCATGACCATACAATCAGTTCCGATGCCGAAGGCCTATATTTCGACAATTTTCATTGTCGGCACCATATGAGCGGACTTAGCAACGGAAAACATCTTGGTTACCGAAAGATTGATTTCGGGGACGGAGTGGACAAATTCGTCATCAACTTGCGCAAAGGTAACGCCACCCCGGTCAAAATTGATATACGACTCGACGCTCCGGATGGACCGCTGATGGAGACCGTGACGCTTCCTAAAATCACTTTCGACTACCGGAAAGATAAGAACCTGACGTTTGACCTGAACGCCCCACAACTCCAGGGCGTGCACGACCTGTATCTGGTCGCCGCGGGCGGACGACACGGCCCAAGGATGCGCTGGTTTGCGTTCGAATGAGCCGTGGACTCATACGTTTGGCTCAGTCTTTCGTGATCGGTTCGGATGGGTTTCGGAGGCCAAAACCAGGGAGGACTACGATGGGACTTAGAAAACGTATCGCCGATAACTCGCCGACGACTTCTTCACGCGGGGATCTCCGGCTGACTGGACGATTTCTGGTTGGTCTGACGGTGGTAGCGGTATGCTTGATGATCGCCTTCGCCGGTTGCGAAGCCCCTTCGAGCGCTGAAGCAGCATCTGAAACCAAAGCAAATCCCATTGTGGCGGGGACCTTTCCGATGGATATTCCGTACACGCTGAAGAAACCGGGCAAAGTTTCCATGGCCATCTACGACCATGAAGGCCGGCTCTTGCGCACCTTGAAACGGGCGCACCCCGAGGCACCGGGTGCCCATACAGCCCAATGGGATGGACTCGGCCGCGAGGGTCGGCCGGCCGCGCCCGGGAAGTATACGTGGAAACTGCTGCGCACCGACGGTCTGCGATCCGAACTGCTCGCCCAGGTCGGTATCAACCCCGGGCCATTCTGGGAAATCGGGGTAGGTAACCATTCGGCCGCTTCCGTGCTGGCAGCCGACGGAGACGGCTTTTTTCTCTTCCCCTCGGTCGCCGAAGGCGGCTTCAAAGCAGCCAAAATCCGACCCGACCGGAGCTATGGCTGGGGCGCCGTCAATTATACCTTCAATTACCTCCGCTCAGGCGCGGCTCCGCGCCTCAAATTCCAGCATAAAATCCGCTGGGGCTACCGTCCCGTCGCCGCAGCTGCTGCCGGGCCCCGGGTCTATATCCTCAGCCGCAACGGCAACGTCTACATGCTGGACAGAAAAACCGGCCGGAAACGCGGCAAGTCGTTTTCCGTAAAATGGCCGGAAGATCCCAAAATGGTGCCTGTCCAGGCCATGGATATGGATGCAGATAAGAAACATCTGGTCGTGAGCTATCGGGAACACGACGCAGTGCGCTGGTTCGATCCAGAGACAGGGGAACTGCGCAAAACCGTCAAAAAGATCAAATCCCCGCTCGGAGTGGCCGTCAGGCCGGACGCCACCGCACTTGTCATCAGCGAAGGTGCCGTCAAGAGCGTTGGCCCCGGGGCCGGCCAGCCGGAGATCGCGATCCCGGCCAAACTTCTGAAAAGCCCGTGGCGCCTGGATATTAGTCCCTCCACAAAGGAGATTTTTGTGGCGGAAAACAGCCTGGCCGCGGGCCACAAGGCGGCCCAGCACCGGGTCAAACGGTTCTCTCCTGAAGGCAAATGCCTCGGACGGTTCGGCGAAACTCAAGGCCGACAGGACGGTCCCTACCGTCCTCATAATTTCTGGAACATCTCGGACATCGTCTGCGATGAAACAGGCGGGTTTGTGGTCGCAGAACCCAATTGCCCGCCGCGGCGAGTGGCCCGATTCTCACGCAAAGGGGAGCTCGTCATGCAGTTTTTCGGCGCACTCCCCTACGGAACGGGCTGCACGCCCGAACCGGACAATCCACGCATCGTGTGGTACGGCACCGGATCCGGCGCCGTCCGGGCAGAGGTGGATTTCGAGAATCAATCATGGCAGGTGCTGGAGACCTACTTCCACACGCTCCGGCAAAACGAACTGGTGGGCGGATTCAGCGGAACAAAAATCTACCGGGCCAGAGGCCGGACCTACATCACAACCTTCAAAAAAAGCAACAGTCTCCTCCTCTACGACCCGAAGGCCAAACGTCTGCGGCCCCTCTACACATTGGGGCACCAGTACCTTGACTACAAGGGCTGGGTGGTGCCCGAGCGGTTCCGGGACGACAAGCCCAAATTCCGCATCCGCACCGGATACATCTGGTGCGACGAGGACGCGGACGGCCGGGCGGTGCGGCAGGAACTCCGCCTTTTCAATGCATGGCGCGCCGGCGGACCCGGCGGCCGTATCCTCCATGTGGGCGAAGACCTCACCCTCTACTACGCCAACGGGAAACGTCTGACCCCCACTTCGATCACGGAGGCGGGTGTCCCTCTCTATGCGCCCGAGAACACCGAGACGTTCCTGAACGGATATTTCCGGGGCCTCCTTCAGGATGCCGAAGGGCATTGGTACAGCACACGCAGCGGAAAACTCCATGGCGAAACTCACGGCATCTACTGGTATCCGGGTACTAAAGGCACCGATCGACTCATTAAATACAACAGCAATTTCAATCGCCAGTGGGCGGTGGGGCGCCACAACGCCCGTTGGGACCATGAACCCGGCTGGTCCCACAGCCTGATCGGGGTCGCGGGCGTGACGCACGGATGCGTGGTGGCGGACGGCAATTTCGTGGACACTGAACTCGTAGGTCCGATGGTATGGACCGAAGACGGTCTCTTTGTAGACGAACTCTGCGTGCATCCGGCAGGCAACCTGCCCGAGTGGATTTACAGAGGCTCCAAACTTGAAAATCCGCGTGGCACGGTCGTGGACGACCCGGAGACGGGCGAGGCGCTCTTCTACGCCCACGGCAACAGCGCGGCGCCCATCTGGCGAATCCACGGATGGGACGGCTGGGACCGGCAGAGCGGGGAGATCCGCATG
>JAGXLK010000671.1 GCA_018334735.1 Planctomycetota bacterium
GGGAGAAGCCCCGAACCGATGCGACGGAAAGTATACGCGTTCTGAAAGTGCTCGATGCCTGCCAGCGTTCACTGAAACAGAACGGCACCCCCGAGAGTCTTCCGATAGAGGGCGCGGCCGAAAAACGAGGATATTACGTGCATCCGACGGCCGAGGTGGACGATGGTTGTGAGATCGGTGAGGGGACGAGCGTATGGCATTTTTCGCATCTGCGGAACGACGCGCACATCGGCGAAAACTGCACCATCGGACAGAGCGTCGTTATCGGACCGGACGTAAAGATCGGAGACGGTTGCAAGATCCAGAACAACGTCTCGGTTTATAAAGGAGTGACCCTCGAGGATCACGTCTTCTGCGGACCGTCCTGCGTCTTTACGAACGTGGTCAATCCCCGCAGTGAGATATCCCGCATGGACGAGATCCGACCGACCCTGGTCAAACGCGGCGCGACGATCGGCGCGAACGCGACGGTCATCTGCGGTAATACCATCGGAAGGTACGCTTTCGTCGGTGCCGGCGCTGTTGTGACGGGGGATATCCCGGCGTTCTCGATGGTCTGGGGTAATCCCGCGGAGCATAAAGGCTGGGTTTGCGCGTGCGCGGCATCGATGCTTGATTTTGCTGAAGACGGCAAAGCCAAATGCCCGGAGTGCGGCCGCCAGTACGTGCTGGATGAAGGTCTTGTGAGCGAAAGCGAAACGAAGTGAGAATCCACAGATTGCGCAGATTCCACAGATCAACGGAAGGTTTTGAATCGATTAGAAAGAATGGGAATACGCAAAAGCGTCGAACGCGAAAAGTGAAAAAATGACCACCCCCAGCATTTCCAGTCTGTTACCAGTTTACCACCACCAGCCTGGGAGCAATTCACCGGAAAAGGCTCCATCCTCCGATGAGATCCTGGTGGTGCTGCCGGAAGATTCACTGCTGCGGTGGTATTGTTTCCACACCCGGGCGCGGCGGGAGAAAAAAGTCGCGGAGGAGTGTCGTCGGCTCGGAGTCCGACACTATCTGCCGTTGCGCCGGAACGTCAAACATTACGAGAAAAGCACCCACGAGCACCTGGTGCCGTGTTTCCCGAACTACGTGTTCGGGTGTCTGTGGGAGGAGGAGTGTTACGATCTGGGTCGGAGCGGCCATATTGTGAACGTGTTGCCGGTGCACGACCAGAAGACGTTGATCAGGGATTTGAAGGAGGTCCACCGCGCGCTGGAAATATCGGATGAGCTTGAGACAATCTCCGGTCTGGAGGAGGGTCAGCGGGTGCGAGTCTGTTCCGGTCCGTTCCGCGGGGTGGAAGGTGTAGTGGCCGAACAACGTCGTGATTTTCGCGTAGCCCTCAACGTCCACTTCATCGGCCGCAGCATGCTGATCGAGGTAGATGCAACGGAGGTCGACCCCATTTGACCGACCTCCGCTGCTTCCACATGATGTAAACGGTTGCCATACAACATGTTGGCGAACAATAAACGTTCCCAACTGAGGCGGCACTGGTATGTACGCGGCGAATGGGTAGTTGTTAGTGAGTGGTGGGAAAATGGTTTCTGATTTCTGGTTGTGAGTTGTTAGTGAACGCTAGGCTCTGTTTCAAAACCTTGAAATTGCCCTCCCGTCTTCCTTAAGAGAGCTAGTGTCAGCTATGGCTTTCTCCGGAGGAAGGTTCTTGGGACGACATGAACTAACTGACGAACGTTGGAATTTGATCAAAGATCTGATTCCTGAGCCTGCTTCGGTAGGCCGTCCCCGGCGGGACCGCAGGCAAGTGCTCAATGGCATATTCTGGATTCTGCGCACCGGGGCGCCCTGGCGCGACATGCCGGAGCGATATGGTCCGTGGGAGACGGCATATGGTTGTTTCGACAAGTGGCGTCGGGACGGCACCTGGGATCGAATCCTGGAGTCTCTCCAGGTATATCTGGACCGCGAGGGACAGATAGATTGGGATCTTTGGTGCATCGATGGATCGACGATTCGAGCTGCTCGGGCCGCTGCTGGAGCCGGTCAAAAAGGGGCCCGAACGAGCCCTCAGGCCACGCGTTAGGCCGTTCACGGGGCGGTTTCAGTACAAAACTGCACCTCGTCACTGATGGAGGTGGCATCCCGCTGGCTCCGGCGCTCACACCGGGGCAGCGCCACGAATCCACCCAGTTCGAGGATGTGATGAACGCCGTTAGAATTCCCCAGCCCCGTGGTCGTCCGCGCACGCGGCCACAGAGACTGGCTGGCGACAAGGCATATAGCGTGAAGCGAATCCGCCAGTGGCTCAGTCGCCACGGGATCAGCGCCGTCATACCGCAGCGCTCCGCCCAAGCGGCTCGCCAGAAAGGTCGGCCGCTGAAATTTGACCGCAGCGCATACCGCCGCCGAAACATCATCGAGCGTTGTATCGGATGGTTGAAGGAATGCCGCCGAATCGGAACCCGGTTTGAGAAGTTAGCGGTCAACTTTTTGGCCATGGTAAAAGTGGCAATAATCGAGCGATTACTCAGAATCGGGTTTTGAAACAGAGCCTAGTCAGTAGCTTATGTGGCCTGTCATTTGCTCTTGTGCCTGATCTTCTGTCGTTCTGCGTTTAATCTGCGTAATCCGTGGACCAAGAGTCGGTGCCGTTAGTTGTTAACCCGAAAACAATCTGTGCAAATCTGTGGGAATCTGTGTAATCTGTGGATAGAAGCCGTTGCTGTTAGCCGTTAGCCCAAAAACCAAATCAGTGGACCAAAGATTATGGACGTGAAAAACAAAAACATCTCAGTCATCGGTGGAGCCGGCCTCATCGGCTCCCATGTGGTGGAAGCGCTCCTCGACGAACCCGTCAACCGCGTGACCATCTTCGATAATTTCACCCGCGGCACCCACGATAATATCGCCACC
>JAGXLK010000672.1 GCA_018334735.1 Planctomycetota bacterium
CGGAAACTAAAAACTCGAATTGAGTGGAAAGATTGAAGAAGAAAAACCCATATGCTTTGAACTTTTACATGGTCTTAGCGCACTAAAGAGTAAAGGAGAGAGTATGCATGGAATGTAAAGAGGCACGAGAACAATTCTGGGAACTTATGGGCCGGCCGCCAGAAGCTCCCAGACGGCGGGAACTTACGGAACATCTTAAAAGCTGTGCGGCGTGCAGTGAGCAATTTGCGGACGTCCAGGAGGCGGACAATGTTCTTCGGAAGAGTATCAATGAACTTGCGCCCCGGGGGAGCTATCTAACAGATGACAGACGTGAGAATTTGATGCGCACGCTCCCATCCCGCCGATCGGATCGGCCCATCCTCACCATGCGTCGTTTCGTTGCTGCGGCTGCGATCGCTGTGATCCTGGTATGTTCTTTCTACATAGCCAAGGATATTTATTCATTGGGGAATGATCCCCAGGAAATGTACGTTCCGAGGCCTGCTTGGCAGACCGCAAATGCCTCCGGAAACGCCATGCCGTTGCAAATCGGATTGGTTTCCCTACCGGAGAAAGATTCCACGCGGATTGTCCCGGGCTACGTGATACGAGGTACCAGAGACCAACGGGGTATGTCGTTAAAAGGGGGCAGTGAAGAGACCGTGCATACGTCTCCAAATTGCGTGGAAATCCCCGTAAAAAACAGGTTTTATGAGCGGGAACAAGATCGGTATTGGTGGTGATTTATGGAGCTTTCTAAACAGACTTGGCTTCAGTTTTGTCTTGTTTTGATTTTCATCTTGTCCGGCGCGATTGCCGGGGAACCACCGCTGGATTTCAGGGAAGCCCTCCAGAAAGCGTATCCCTCTGTCGTTGGTGTGGAATCGACTGTGTGCCACCCCGGACGACCGGACAAAAGCTGCGTGGTCAGAAATACCGGTTTTTTTGTAAGTCCGGAAGGGCATGTTCTGACCAATCTGCTGGCGGTCAGCGGAGCACGCAAAATTGAGGTCGTTTCCTCCGAAAAGAGATTTCCCGCCCGATTGATGGCTTTTGATCAAAAGGCGGGATTGGCGCTTCTGAAAACGGGCGCAAAACAAACGCCAGGTTTGTCGGAAATGTCGAACGATCCTGAAAAAGGAGACTGGGTGGCGAGAGTTGTGGCGACAGGCGAACCGGGCCGGAATGTCCACGTTGGAGTGGGGGCGGCGCAGATCACCAGCACGTCAGGGGGGCTCAATCTCCACGGGGTAAAATGGGAAAGCCTGATCGTCCTTTCTGGCCCGAACTTCTCGGGCGGTGCCACAGCCCCGGTGCTTGACCGGAAAGGGAAATTGGTTGGGGTTGTCTGGGCGAACAGTACCGGGGAGACGGGAGCGGAGCGTTGTTACGTTCTGGGCGGGGGACCGCTGAACGAAATTGTTGGCCGTTTGCGACGGGCCGAGAGCCGCCGACTGGGGTGGGTGGGGATATCAGTCACCTGGAAAAAGAATATGGAGGGGCTCAGCGTCCAGGGGGTTCTCCATGGCGCACCGGCTTACACGTGCGGATTGCGTCCCGGAGATGTGCTCCTTGAGATCGGGGGCAAGACCATTACTGGCCCAGAAGCTTTTACCCGGCGAATTGCCCAGTCCCCCCCAGGCACACAGCTGTCGGTTCGATTTCTTCGAGGTAAGAAAGTGGAGACCTGCCGGGTAAAGCTCAAGGAGAGACCGTTTTTGATCTCGAGTGTCAAAATGGATCAGGATGCCCCCTCGGGTTTATCAGGCCCCCCAAGCCGAAACCAGATAGAGATTATCCGCCGGCTCCAGGTACAGAATGAGTTGCTCAGGCGCCGAGTGCATCGTCTGGAGAAAGAGGTCCGAGATCTGAACCGAAAAAGAGGGGAGTAAGTAAGACTATGAGGGCGTTTCTTTCCAGTTGCAAGCTGCGAGTCGTGAAGCGGACAGTATGACAGGCATCTTACAGGGTACAGTGTTTGTTCTTGGTGGGTAAGTACTGTATACCTCTGGGAGTATTCGTAAGAAGGAAGCGGGGGGCTGCGAGTTCCTTTACGTTCCTGGAGATCCTTTGTGGCGGGTTCTCCTCGACGGATCGAAATTGACCAGCCATTTCCTCCGAAATTCGAGCCCTTTGCGTTGAGCAGAAATACTTCCGCAGTCGAACCGTTCCGCGGGTCTGGAGTTCAGAACGCGGACCATAAACCGACAGGTCTCGCAGCAAAACAGCAGACCCCCCAACGCCTCGGCGATGCGGACCGACAGCTACCCGGCATTTCCCGGCATTTGTCCGCCTCAAGTTCCCCTTCGTCCGCCTGATCGGACTCATCTGAACTCGAGTTTGCACCATACGCGGTCGAAAAGCGAGATTGCAAGCATGCAGAAACGTGTGCGCTAAACACGAGGCCCGTGTCACAACAACCTTTAAAGACCTTTCCGAACGGAATTTGAGGAACCTGCGCCCGGCTCTGTTCGGGATTCGGTGGCAATCTCAAGCCAGTCCAGCGTTGTCAAACAGGAAAATGACCCGCAGCGCAAAGTCCTCCGATTGGGAAAAATCTTGACGCTCGCGCAAAAGGTTGTGTAATAATAGGACAAGTTTTTAGAATGCTACGGTACTTTTTGGTGTCGTGTGTTGTGTTACCGAATGGGAATGGTGTTTTGTCTGTGTGTGGGCTTCTTCAGAAAAGGATTCTGGCTCGCTTGGGGCGAGAAAAACGCGAAATCCATTTCTACGTCACAGGCTGGATCAAATTCACGGGAGGAATGATGATCTGGAACGATAGAGACGGCAGATGTGATACAGGCGGTGCTTTTGCCCTGGTTGAGCTGCCCTTCGACAGGCTCAGGGCAATGAGGAAGCGTGAAGATGCAGGCTCCTCCTCC
>JAGXLK010000673.1 GCA_018334735.1 Planctomycetota bacterium
GGGGGAGAACCTGTTTAAGTTGAGTATTGATCTGGTCAGCTGTTTCTCTGGCTTTGATGGATTCCAGGAAGGTTACTTTTACCTCAACGTCCATGTTCGAACCGGCGAGGTCAACGCGTCCGGCGGCTTGATCAATTCCTTGCGGCACTTTATTGACAGGGACTTTGCCGGACATGGTATTTTTCAGCGAGCCAATTTCTGTAGCCGCGAAATGGATGGCAGAATTCTGATAAGGGGCGATGGCACTCTGGAGTTTGGAGGGCAGGCGTCCATCCCCTGCATTCTGACGCCTAATGAGCGATTCCAGATCTTGAGGTGTGCTTGCGAACAGGATCAGGTCATCTCCTTTAAGTGCGACGAATTCGTCCTGTGCGAGACGGTGGGCATTCAATTCCTCGACGACGGTTGTATTTTCAGCGGCATTACTTAATGCCTGTTCCAGGGCCTGGGGGTCTGCGGTATGGGTCGAGAGTCCCGTTAGGACAGATTCTCCACCGCCGGTGCCTGGTTGAGCGAAAATAACGGTTTCCCCGAGTTCTTCTGGTTCAATCGGGAGATTTTTCGTACCGGAAAGGGAGAATCCGGTGTTGCCTTGTTTAAAGATGCCCGTAGCATTTATCTTTTGCATATCCATAACAACGACACCAATAGCATCGCTGGGTGCGGCGGCGAACAAACGCTTACGAGAGGCTCCAGCTCCTTCAATGTCGTCGCCCGTTTCGAACGGGGTTTCAATATCTGGCTTAGGCTGCCAGGTTTTTTCTGTCGGTTGCTGTTTAAATTCATTGAGTTCTGTCAATGTCAGGGTAAGGCCGATGATTACGAGCACACATGATGCTAACAGAACCCCTAACGTGAACCCGGTGCTTCTCATTTTTGCCACCTTTCAGGAAAGGCAAGGAAAGTTTGAACTTCGATTATCCCATCCGTGCGGTATTCTAATAGCGGATGCTTCTCTATGCAAGCCGATTACAGAAGAAATTTTGGAATTTTAGGTGTGCTGAAATAAAGAGATGATTCCTTTGAATGTTCAGGGCGTTTGCCCGGACGGTGTATAAATTGATCGGTGCTGCGAAACTGTTAGTGAAAAAGAGTTACCTTGACATCTGTCGGAGAGCTCACGTATAATCCCCGCAATCTGGAAGCACGCGGGAAGTTTCGGAAAGTGCTGGGTTTTATAAACCTCGCTCAAACATAGAAGGACAGGAGACTATGGAAGGATCCAAGAAAGTGCGCGTTCTGGAAGGTCTGGGATACTGCGCTGCAATTGCAGTGGCTGCCACGAGTCTTATGCCGGTACCAGGGATTTATACCGTTCTGGTTCTGACTGTTGGGATTATTATTCTGATCAGGTTGTTGGCTTCGCAAGCAGTTTCGATTGATGAAGAAGCCACAGGAGGGGAGGCCGACCGCGAAGCTGAAATTGCGCGCGAAGAAGAAGTAACGAAATAGCCTGAGCTTCTATACAGAAGTCTTGAAGTCCGGGGTTTTGGGGCGCGGCCGGTCGCACTTGGTTTCATGGGGTTCGTGGTTTTTATTGTTAAACGGACGGCTGAAGTGTATGTTGGCACAATGAGTTCGTCGAACTAAAAGCGCAAAATAAGAAGGAAGGCTTGCTATGCTTGGTTGCACCTATGGACGGATGTTTCGAGTGACTGTTGGTGGAGGTTCGTACGAAGGCGGTTTGTCGGTCAATATTCAAGGTGTGCCGCCCGGGCTGTACATAATGGAAGAGGAGATTTACAGCAATTTACTTCTCCGAAAACCGGGCCAGGGCGAATTGGCTTCCCCGAGACGAGAGATGGATATCCCGGTTATATACAGCGGGGTTAACCCGGCGGATACGATGCCTGATGCCGATAACAAGGGGTATACGAACGGGACGCCATTTGTCATCTTGATCCCGAACGTGGATCGGCATTTTGAGCATATCAATGAATACCAGCGGACGAATCGAACTCCGCGTCCAGGCCATGCATCGTATGCAAGTTACCAGAAGTACGGAAAGTGGGATGATGCCATTGGGGCTGGCTTTTTCAGCGGGCGCTACACGGCGACGCTGGTAGCCGCGGGGGCTATTGCCAAACGTGTCCTCCGAGAACACGGGATTGAGATTTGCGGATATGTGAAGGAGGCCGCGGGAGTCAGGGCCCCGGAGATGGGCCAGGAAGAGATTTTCAAACAGGTGGCTGCATATAAGGAAATGCGCCGTGAGTACGACCCGGTGCATACAATTGTGTATAAAGAAAAGCGGATCACTGAGGAGATGCGGTTCCTTGAAAAAATGAGTGTGCTGGCCGAGCTCGAGAAGGAAGTGCCGGAAATCAGCACCAGGGAGTTCAGTTCGGAGGAGGCCAGGGAGAAATACGGGGTCCATCCACGTTTGAATTGTCCCCATGTCGAGACGGCTGATGCTATGAACGAACGTATTATTGAAATACGTGATGAAGGGGATTCCAGCGGTGGTCTGGTGGAAGTTATTGTTGACGGCCTTCCGGCTGGGATGGGTGAGCCAGTTTTCGAGAAGCTGGAAGGCGAACTCGGTCGAATGATGAGTATTGGCTGTGTGAAAGCGGTCGAAAACGGCAGTGGTATGGCCGTCAAGGACATGAAAGGTTCGGAATTTAACGATGAGATGCGGGTGGAAGATGATGAAGTTAAATTCCTTTCGAATAACGCCGGTGGTATAACCGGAGGACTCACAACCGGTGAGCCTGTGGTGGTGCGTCTGGCGGTGAAACCGACTCCCACAATCGGGAAGCCGCAACGAACCATCGATAAAGTTTCGCTGGAAAACAAAAAACTGGAGGCCATTACCCGGCGTGACCCAACCATTGTGGCCCGGGTCTGGCCTGTGGCCGAAG
>JAGXLK010000674.1 GCA_018334735.1 Planctomycetota bacterium
ATCCGACGTCGGCTGGAAGACCACCTCCGTTCGGGACTTCACGTCCAGTGACAGCGACAATCAATTGTTGTTCAGCGCCCTGGGGATATTTTACCTCCAGCGGACAGACCTCAATGTTGGGTTCCCCGGCGACAGCATCGTTGAAGGCTTCAATCGCGTCTGGTTTATTGGATTCGATTCCAATATGTCCTCGCGGCGCGTCGACAGTTCGCATGATTAAGCGAACGGCGTCGAGGATTTCGCGGGTCTTTTCGAGCATAAGTCGATAGTCGCAGGTGAGCGCTGGTTCGCATTCGGCGCCGTTGAGGATTACATCTTCAATCGGTTTATCTTCCGGGGGGCTGAGCTTTACGTGAGACGGGAATGTGGCGCCTCCCATGCCCACAATCCCGGATTGTTGGACTTGATCGACAAGTTCCTCGGGGGACATTTGTTCCGGACTTTGTTTTTCATTGCATCCCTCGGCCCACTCCTCTTCACCATCGTTTTCAATGATCACAGCCGGTACTGGTTTTCCGGTTGGGTTGTGGATGCGGTTTGCGATTTTCTTGACTTTTCCGCTCAGCGGAGCATGCACGTTGGCGCTGATAAAACCCTGTGCTTCTCCTATGAGCTGTCCCTTTTTGACTTCATCCTTCCGATCGACAACAGGTTTGGCCGGGGCGCCGATATGTTGAACCATCGGGACTTCAACGACAGCCGGTGGTTCGGAGGCAATCAGCTCCTTATCCTTGGTTCGATCTTTGGATCCCCCGGGATGGATGCCACCACGAGGGAATGTCAGTTTGCTGCTACCGACGACCATATCTTTTCCTTGGTGAGTTTTTTGAAAAGAGCCAAAACGAATACTGTATCGATAAGCGGCGGAAAGCGCAACCTGAGTACAGGTTTAATCCAGGTCCAAGACACGACCGATCTGCCGCACAGCTTGTTTGAGACGTTGTTCATTCTCGACCAGTGCCATTCGGAGAAATTCGTTACCACCCTGGCCGAAAGCCTCTCCCGGTGCGGCGGCGACGTTTGCTTCTTCCAGAAGTAAAAGACTGAAATCCAGTGAACTCATATGCCGGTAATTGCGGGGTATCGGGACCCACGTAAACATGGTCCCTTTTGGTCGCGGCACGGACCAGCCGATCCTTTCCAAACCCTCGCAGAGTACGTCGCGTCGAGCCTGATACACGCGCGCTTGCTTTCGAGCTTCGTTCTTGCAATGTCTCAAAGCAATAATACTGGCAATCTGAACCGGCATAAACATTCCATAATCAAAATACCCTTTGATTTGCCCCAGCGCATCAATGGCTTGTTTATGTCCGACGCAAAACCCCATGCGCCATCCGGCCATATTGAAACTCTTTGACATGCTCGTGAACTCGACTCCGACTTCCTTGGCGCCTTCAACCTCAAGCATACTCGGTGCGCGATACCCATCGAATGTAATCTGACTGTAGGCAAAATCATGTATGAGGAAGATGCCCTGATCCCGACATATCTCCAGCAGTTTTTCAAAAAAGGGTAATTCCACCGTGATTGTGGTCGGATTATGCGGGAAATTCACGATCATTATTTTTGGTTTCGGGCGGAAGTTGTCGGCCACCTGGATGAGATTCTTAAAGAATGCTTCATCTGTGCTGAGCGGGAAAGAAAGCACAGAACCACCGGCCAGGCGGACGCCGTGGATATGCACGGGGAAAGCGGGCGTGGGAACGATGGCGACGTCACCCGGGCTCAAAAGCGACATCAACATATGGCTGAGGCCCTCTTTGCTCCCGATCGTGCATATGACTTCTTCTTCCGAATCGATATCCACGTTATATTCATCGTTATAAAATTTGCTGACCTCTTTTTTGAGATTTGATAACCCATCTGCCTGGACGCTGTAGCCATGCGTCCTGGGATCCTGAACGGCTTCGCACAGTTTGTCGATAATTGGTTTGGGGGTGGGATCCGATGGGTTTCCCATGCCCAGATCAATAATATCTTCGCCGGCCCGCCGGCGCGCAATTTTGATGGTGTTCAGCCGCCCGAAGACATACGGCGGGAGTTCTTTGACCCTTTGAGAAACATCCAATGGCAAGAGATCCGACATTTTTGCCTCGCAGTTGAGAAATCAGCGTGCCTTTCAGCCCAACTTGCCGGTTTCTCTAAAGTTTAACGTTGATTTCAGATTCCGCCTTAATTTTCTGTACCCAGGCTTTAATTCGTTTTCTGGTCTTCAATTCTTCAGCTCGGGCCTTTACCTTATCTTGCACTTCCTCCATGGGCGGAGGATCCGTTGGATTGAACCGGGCGACAACTTTTGCAATATGAAAGTTGCCGTTATGGCGAAAGATGGGGGATACCTGGCCGACCTCAAGATTCTGAACGTATTTGTAGTACGGGTCGCCGGTCGTAATACCCTTAACGAGACCGCCGTGCATCCAGGAAAGGGGTTCCAACGATTCCGCGCGAACCAGTGTTTCGAAACGAACATCACTAAAAACGCGGGAGCGGACCCATCGTGCCCTTGCAGGGTCATCGACAACAATTCTGCGGACATTGAGATGCTCTTCATACAAAGATTTGTATGCTTTTTTAATCTCACTGTTCGTTATATTTTTTGGTTTACCAACCAGTTTGTCGGCGAGCAAAACAGTTTCCACAATCTCGCGCGAAACCAGTTCACGTGCAATCTTCTCTTTTAGCAATTCAGGGGGAATCCCCTGATCGCGCAATTTTGCCTCGTACCGTCGAGCTGACATACCTTCCGCAGAGGCACGCTCGGAAAAGATACTTTCAGCCATTTTAAACTGCTGATTTTTAATTTGCTCTTCAGGAATTTTTATGCCGCGACGGCTCGCCTCCTGAAAAATCAGTTTGCGTCCTC
>JAGXLK010000675.1 GCA_018334735.1 Planctomycetota bacterium
CGCCAACGCTGGCCGTGGAAAATCTCAGCGGTGCCCTATCGCTTACCGACCTCTTTGAAGCCAATTTATCCACCTTCGCGCTTCAGGTACAGGGCGATAGCATGACAGGAGCGGGTATCTTCGACGGCGATTATGTCATCGTCCAGAACGGTCAAACAGTTAAAGATGGCATGATCGCAGCCGTTTCACTCGATGACGAAGCTACCGTCAAAAGGATCAAATTCGATCAGCAGAAACTACGTCTGCAACCAGAGAACCCGGATTTTGATGAGATCGTCGTGAAGAAAAATGGTTCAGATGTACAACTCTACGGACCGGTGGTCGGTGTCATCCGGAAATTGTAGTGATCTTTTGCAAACTCGGACGATAACACTTTATCAAATTTCGGGGGGTCTGGAACAGCCGGTCTTCCGCTTTTATTATGTCATTCGCTGGAGCCGGCAGCGGCTGCCTCACGGGGTTTCAGAGTCTGATCATTGCTCTCCCGGAGTGCAACCGAAAGCACGTCGGACATTGTTTCAGCAAACACAAAATCAAGGCTTTCGCGGGCGTATTCCGGAATATCCCGCAAATCTTTCTCGTTTTTCTTTGGCAGAACCAGAGTTTCGATACCGGCAGTTTTGGCGGCGATGGCCTTCTCCTTGATTCCCCCCACTGGCAGAACCTTCCCACGCAGGGTGATCTCACCCGTCATGGCCACGTCGTAACGAACCAATCTCTCCATGCACAATGACAGCAATGCTGTCGCCATGGTAATACCGGCCGAGGGACCGTCCTTGGGTATAGCGCCGGCCGGTACGTGTATGTGGAAATCATGTTTCTTGAAAATCTCCGGGTCGATATCAAGTTCATCACAATGTGATTTGGCATAGGTAAGTGCAGCGTGGGCACTTTCTTTCATCACATCTCCGAGTTGTCCCGTGAGAGTGTAATTGCCCTCACCGGGAATCCGGGACGCTTCCACAAAAATGACCGTTCCCCCCGTCGCGGTCCATGCCACTCCGGTTGCCACGCCTGGCTCATCCACCCGTTCGGCAACTTCGGGGATGTATTGAGGCGGCCCCAGCATATCCTCAACCGTTTTTTCGCCGACTTTCTGGCTTTTTGCTTCCTCTTTCACAACCTTAACCGCGACCTTACGGCAGAGCGACGCGATTTCACGCTCGAGATTACGCACCCCGGCTTCGCGTGTGTATTCCGAGATTACCCGATTGAGGGCCTCTTCGGAAATCTCGATGTTATCTTCTGTCAACCCGTGGTCTTCAATCTGTTTAGGGACGAGGTATTTCAGCGCAATTTGCAGTTTTTCCTCTTCTGTATACCCCGGGAACTCCAGTATTTCCATCCGATCCCGAAGGGCCGGCGGGATAGTATCGGGCACATTGGCCGTGCAGATGAACATCACTTTGGAGAGATCGAAGGACAAATCGAGATAATGATCGACGTATTCGTCGTTCTGTTCGGGATCAAGCGCTTCGAGCAACGCACTGGCAGGATCGCCCCGGAAATCTGCGCCGAGTTTGTCGACTTCATCCAACATAAAAACCGGATTATTTGAACCCGCCTTTTTCATGCCGAGGATGATCTGTCCGGGAAGTGCGCCGACGTAAGTTCGGCGATGCCCTCGGATCTCTGCCTCATCGTGAACTCCTCCCAGCGAAGATCGCACGTATTCTCTCCCGAGCGCACGGGCGATAGATTTGCCGATGGAGGTTTTCCCGGTCCCCGGGGGGCCTAAGAAACACATGATAGAACCGCGCATGTCCTCACGGAGTTTGCGCACTGCGAGAAATTCCAGCACCCTCTCTTTAACATCCTCCAGTCCAAAGTGATCCTCATCGAGCACGTCTCGGGCTTTTTGAAGATCGAGTTTATCCGGAGTGCTCTGGAGCCAGGGGAGTTCCAGAATCCAATCGAGATAAGTACGCACGACACTGTATTCGGGGCTTGCGGGATTAATCGCTTCCAGACGTCCCAGTTCGTGTTCGGCAGCCTCTTGCGCCTCTTGGGGAAGTTCTTTCTCCTCCAGCTGCTCACGAATTTCCTCCACCTGAGCCCCTGGTCCTTTTCCTTCACCCAACTCATCCTGAATCGCTTTCATTTGTTGGCGGAGCCAGTATTCGCGCTGCGATTCGTCCATTTTATCACGTGCTTCCGACTGTATTTTTTGTGCTATACCAAGATATTCCATTTCCTGAGCGAGCAACACACCGACCCGTTCGAGTCGTTCTCTGGGATCCAGTATCTCAAGAACTTCCTGTTTCTCCGTCAGCGATATATCGAGGTTGGCAGCAACAAGATCGGCCAGCCGACCTCCGTTTTCAATTTCATTGAGAAGGGTAACGATATCGTCACCGGTATTGGGCATCATATCGACGAATTCCACGAACTGCTCGCGAATATTTCGCATCAGCGCTTCCACAGCCGCGCTCTCTGATTCTTCTTCCGAAATATGGTCCACCTCAGCCACATAGTGGTCGTTAGCCTGGGACATACTCTGGATTTTGCTTCTCTGGAGCCCCTGGGCGAGGAATCGAAGGGAATCATCCGGCATTCGCACCATCTGGACAATCGCACAGGTTGTCCCCATTTCGAACAGATCCCCCGGAGAATCCACGCTATCGGATTCTTCGCGCACGCTAACCGCAAGGAATAGTTTATCGCCAACAACCACCTGTTCGACAATTTCTTGCAGATCTTCTCGTTCCACATGGGCCGGGACAGCCATCCCCGGGAAAATAACATTCCCGAACTGAGGCAGAACCGGCAGTTCCTCGGGCAACTCGTTCTCATCCAGCTCCTCTCCGACTGGAGAGCCGTCTCCTTCTGATTCTTCCGGACTGAGGGAGAGTTTTTCTCTC
>JAGXLK010000676.1 GCA_018334735.1 Planctomycetota bacterium
GAGAGAGTTCAACGATCAGATCCTCTTCACCCATTTCGGCCAGAGCCACTGCGATTTGGAACCGGGAACTGGTCGACAGTTTATCGCGTCGCTCGTACAGGCGAATCGTGCTGGAGCGGGCGGGCTTTCCGGCTTTTGCGAGAACATAACAGGCATAAGCTCTCGTGGAGAGCGCGTGCGTTTCCCGGCGGGGTCCCCGCGCCACGGTTTTCAGATAAGAATAAGCCTCATTCAGATTATTCTCCGGCACTTTATGTCCGGCCTTTTGGGCTGCCAGCAAAAAATGTGTGGCGTAGACGCTGACGTAAGGGGCGGGGCGTCCCCCGCCCGGCCACATCGCAAAACCGCCGTCGTATGTCTGCATCGAAATCAGCCGCCAGATGCCGGCCTGAATGAAAGGGTCGACCTCGTCCCCCCGGAAACGATCCGTTTCGACGAGAGTCGCAATATCGCTGAGACAGAGTAAGGGAAACACCCGCGACGTTGTCTGTTCGGCGCAACCGTAAGGATACCGAAACAGATAGCTCAGACTTTCGCCAAACTGGAGGGCTGGTTTTGCCGAGAAACGGATGCGGTAGCTGCTGCTGCCGGCGACCCAGTCGTTCGGTAGATCAACCTCGGCGACCTCCCCGGCCTCCACTTCACCCCGGCCGCAGACGTGACTCAGCGTGGCGGGCGGGCGAACCGACAACTCGACTTTCCGCGTATCGCGTTCGTCACCCAGCACGGCGGAGACCGACATTTCCACTTTCCCGGGAAGTTCCGGAGCGCGGAATTTGAGTCTCGTGGTACGGTCTGAATCTCCCTCAACGTTCTTTTCAAAGGTGGCAGGAGACAGCGCTTTCAGATCGGACCCGGACTCGGCTGTAATTTTAACCTTTCCGCCGGTTCCCGTATGGTTGAAAACAGTGACGGGCACTTCGAACTCGTCGTTCGGGGCGAGGAAACGTGGGGAGGAACATTTAATCATCAACGGTTTACGCACCAATATTTTTTTCGCAGCGATCCCGAATCGTCGCTGTGATGCAGCAACCGCCACGAGCCGGAGCTGACCGTTGAACCTGGGGATATCAAAGCTGACGCTTGCCCGTCCGTCTTCCGAGGTCCGGATTTCTGACTTCCAGAGCGATACCGTCCGGACTCGCCGGGCGGCAATCGGGTTCAGCAGCCGTCTGTCGTGCCGCTTCCGGCGCCCTCCCCCGGCCAGCGAATCACTCCCGACCGGCCTTTTCACCTCGGGCATCAGAGCGGAGTAAAGGTCCGACGTATCGACACCAAGACGCCTTTTCCCATAGAAAAAGGGAATCGGGTCGGGGGCGCTGTAACGCGACATTTGGCATATGCCTTCATCGACGGCCGCAAGAGTCAGCTCCGCCGCTACGCCATTGCCCCCTCCATCCGTCGCCCGGAGCCCGATTTCCACCGGGCGTTCCGGCCGTATCTTCTCCGGCACATCAAGTTCCACCCGGAGTCGCTGTGAATCGTGATTGATACGGAGCGGAACGATTCCAAACGCCCGGTGACCGTGCCACTCCTGCCCCGGAGTAACGGCCCGAATAACCGTAACACTGCAGTAGACACCGGGCGACCATGTCTGCTCCACGGGAAATGAGATCTCCGTTGTATTACCTTCGAGTGCAAAAGTCTGGCTCGACACCACATGATCGCTTTCAAGGGTCACAAGAGCCCGGCCGGGAAAAGGAGATTTCAGCGCGATACGGGCGGTCTGCCCGGGAACGTAGCTCTCTCTGTCAGCAGTCAACTCAACCGTGTCGGGCTCCTCCATATTCCAGACCGTTCGGGTCCCGCCGCCACAGTAAAACGAAATCGTTGCGGAATGTTCTCCGCGGGGTGCCTGGAATCGCAGGAGATAATTCCCACATTCCTGCGGCGTGAAATGGCAGGTTCCGGTACCCTGCTGCATTTCACAGTTGAAAGCGCCCGCTTCTTTCAGCTCCCGGTCCGACTCGAAACGGAAACGGCCCTGCTGGTCCCGCCGCAGGACCGTGTGCCAGATGATCCGGTAGACTTTCACCGAAACCGGTCCTTCTTCCAGTGGCGAGCCATCAGGATCCAGGAGGACGCAGTCAAATTCTTCTTGCTTTCCGATGGCGGAATGTCCCTTCGCCTTCCGTTTCGCTCCCACCAGCACACTGTGCGGAAAAACCTGTCGTTCCAGTCCGGCGGACACCGTGCGTCCGCCAACTTCGTGCACGTTTGCGGTAAAAACCGCTTTCACGAGAGAAGGACCTTTGATTTCTTCTGGCACTTTCAGGGTGAACAGGTGTTTGCCCGACTCATCCAGTCGCGCTTCGCCCAGTTTTTTGGCGATGGGCTTGAAACCTTTTTCCTGATCGCGGAAGGAATAGCCGTGAAAAGACTCGGGCCGGAAACGGGACTCAACAAATCGACATCGAGCGTCCACTTTCCGGTTTTGCGCGGGCGAACCGAAAAGATGAGACCCGGAAACTTCGAATTCCAGAGTATCCCCCGCCCTGTAGTTCCCTTCGGGTGCCGTAACGCTTGCCGTCAGGTGATCGGGTACAAATTCTTCCACGCGGAACGAGTGCGAACCGATGGCTTCCTTCGCTCCGGGAACAGAAACTTTCGCGCGGTAACCACCGGTCAGCGCGTACGACGGCAAAGCGGTCCGAAAATCAGCGCATCCTTCATTGCTTAAAGGCACGCTGTACTCCCGCATCTGCCGGCCATCCGGAGAAATTATGCGGAGCGTAACCGGAAATCGGCCGGGCATTTGCCGCTTCGCTCCGCGGACAATCGCGTGGACATTCACAGTCTCCCCGGGACGATAGATGCCTCTTTCGGAGTAGACCAGGGCCTCGTAACCTTCCCGA
>JAGXLK010000677.1 GCA_018334735.1 Planctomycetota bacterium
ACATTAAGTTTCGTCGGATGCGACTTTTTCCACCATTCGTCCTGCTTTTTCGTCACATCGATATCGATCACCGCCATCTTGCCCGGCGGCACATGGTCCGGCATTTTGACAAGCTGTCGCCCTCTTTGCCAGCCATTATCCTTGTAGGAGACCTCAACCCAGTAGCTGACCCCCATTATCAGCGCCATCTGGCCCGGATTGTCAGTGTCATACTCTTCCCACAGCGGCGCAACAAGTGACGTGCCCTCCAGCAGATGTTGCTCAGGGTCCCAGTACAAGTGGGTCAGTATCCCCATGAAAAATTCTTGATACCGTGGGTCTTTGGGAGCTCCTCCCAGAACCGGCTCGAACTCCATATTGCGCCCGGGACAGGGTACTAACCCGCCGGATCTGTCGGGTTTCATCAGGCGGAATTTAACGGCCGGCGTCCCGACAGGCACGCGAACCCATCCGACAAACTTGGTTTTCGTTTTCGAGTCATACCATCTGCTATCCTGAAAAACACCCGCGCGTATCTCACCCGTAAAACCCAGGTATCGGTCCTGATCCTTTTGAACAATCTTTTCCACGGGAGGAAAATCAACGACCTCCGACACCGTGGCCGGCGTGGGCCAGCTATGAGCAGGCGACTCGCTATTCTTTACATCACTTTTCGTGGTCGGCACAGAAGGGTCTGCTGAGCAAGAAGCATCTCGCATCACAATCAGGATCGTGCCTGCACACAAAACCACAGCAACCATCAACAGCAACACGCGGTGTTTCATTGTGCACCCGTCCTTTTCCGAAAAATTCCGTTGCGTTGTGTGAAAGGTCTTCTCTGTTATATTCAGATCTCTTCATTTCAGAGGCGCGTAAATTCGTATCGTTCCTTCCTCCCCCGGGGCCTCACGCCATTCGGCCGCCGCCCAGCTGTAGCTGTTGCCGTCTTTTGCCACAAGCTTCGCCTGGGTTACAATATCAACCCACATAATCATGCCTTCACCTACGCGCAAAAGATCTTCTCCGTACCTTTGATTATCCGGCTCAAGTTGGCCTTCTTCGTCGTACGACCCATCCCGCTGAGTCTCCGGTTTTCCGCTTGCACTGGCGAGTCGTTCAATCGAAACACCACCCACTGAATCGATAGCCGTACCCAAACGGGTAAGCTTCTTCCGATTCAGTTTCAGGTGTCCCCAGGAAGACCCCGCTTGTTTGTCATCAGTCTCAACCGCCTGATTAACTATGACCTGGGCGGCAGCCGAAATAGCACCCAGAGGTGTGCCAACGACGCTGACGCTGAATCCAACGTTCGCAATGGACCACACAGCATTGAGAGCCGCAAGGTTGTGGCCGGGTTTTTTGGCTCGTGCCTTAGCAAAATAGCCTGCATTCGAGAGTCTCATGGTGAAACTCCCTTTGTCTTTCTGCAAATGCATAGCCCGCTCTGGTTTGCTCACCTCTTTTTGGGGATCGTTGCCCGCATTATAACCCCCTTCCCCAGTTTCAGGAACTGGCATAGTATCGCTGTCCGTAAAACATGGCGGAGTTTTAGGACCGTAAGAAAGATAGGCTTGCCCTCCCAAACTCAGGAAATTATTTCGCGCAGCGTAAATTCCCTTATAAGGATGCCCCATATCTGTCTGCTGAAAAACAGCGGCCGAATCAAACGCGTCATTATGATAGCGATAGATGAAACGGCTGATCCAAAAACATTCTTTCTCGGTGTCGGGGTAATATACGTGCCTGTATTCGGGCTCGCCTGGCATCCAAGAGTCGGGATTGGGTTCGAAAGCTGACCGCTTCACGACCGGACTTGCCTCGTATTCCCCGACCTCCGTGCCATGTTTCTCGCCGCTCCAAAAAATGGCAAGTTCCTCAAACGGGTACGTGTTATCCCCGTCTTTGAGCGTCCTTTGGACTCTTGCGTGGCTTCCATCCTCCGGAGTTGGCGCATTTTTTGGCCACAGATCAACGTCGGTCCAGTGATCAAACTTCCAGACCCAGTCCTTATCATCGTCTTCATCATACTTCTGGAAACCCTTGCCAGCAGGCCAACCCGCAGGTTGAGTGTAGACAATAGGCTTACCTGCGCTATGGAAAAACGCTTTCCGTGACCGTATCCACAGATCAGAACCCTCCTTTTTACTGAAACCTAAACCGATATCGAAGGCAGGGACACTCTCGTCCGAAAAGAGAGTGATGCGTGCACCCTCATCCTTAAGGTCGCCGCTTTCGTCTGTCTGGATTCCCGTTTCGGAAGCCGGAACGGGATTCTCCAGTAGCACAGTCGACTGGGCGGTCCCCAATTTTATGACAATTCTGAAGTAAGCGTGCCACGTATAATGTTTATCGCCTTTCTTCTGGTCAATCTGCCATCCGCGATAATTTCCGCTTCTAACATAGGCCTCGTAGCAATTCGACTGCTCATCGCTGGTCTCATCAGGCTCAAGTAACTCAAGACTCTCTGCCTCCTCGCCCGGATTGATCACCCGGCAGATGCGGCCCGTCGGATCATCGCTGGTGGGGGCCAGATTGTTCGTCGTGAAACGCAGGTGCTCCTCCTGGCTTCCGTCGCCGTCGGCGGCGTAGAAACGCACCTTCACCGAACCGTTCTGGATTAGCGGCTCTATCTCCTCAAACGTCACTGTGTCCGAACCCGCTCCTATCTCAAAGCGCACCGGCGTGGCGTAGCGGGCGTTGGCGAACAGGTAGTCCGGCGCCTGGGTTATCTCCACCTCCACCACCGTCACCTTCACCTCATCGTGCATCGCCTCCCCTTTGGCGCCGCCGCCTCCTTTACCTTTTTTGGTTGTAATCCCAGCCTTCCCCTGGCCTTTTACTTCCTCGGCGGTAAGTGTCAGGGTTCCCGCTTTCT